>NZ_JBJGZD010000004.1:0-250561 GCF_054050335.1 Geodermatophilus sp. SYSU D00698 | reverse complement strand
GTCCGCCCGCCCCGGGGCGGGCGGACGCCCGGAATGCTCGCCGGGTGCCCCTCGTGCTGGTGTTCCTGCTCCTCGTCGCGCTCGTGCTGCCGCTGCTGGCCTGGTCGCTCGCCGGCCGCCGGTTCTGGGCGGACCTGCGCGGCCCGGGCACCCGCGACCTGCGCGCCGAGGTGGTCGCCCGGCACGGGCTCAGCGGCGCCGAGGCCGACACCGTGCAGACGGCGGTGACCCGCGGCCGGCCGGTCGACGACGCGCGGCTGCGCCCGGCGGCCGCCGACTGGGCGGGCACCACGCTGACCGTCCTCGACGGGCAGCACGCCGCGCACGCCGGGCGCGACCGCGCGGTCTCCGTCGTCCTCGGCCTGGCCGGGCCGTGCCTGCTGGCCGCGGTGGTGCTGGCCGTCGTGCTCGACGCCGGCGCGGTGGTCCACCTGCTGGTGCTGCTCGCCGCCGGGGCGGTCGCCGACCTGGCGCTGCTCCCGGCGACGGTCCGGCGCAACCTGCGGCGGGCGCGCGCCGCCAACGGGGGATGACGCCCGCTTCCCTCCGCCGGTGGGTGTGGTTAGGCTTCCCTTACCGTCGTCTCGAGGGGGAGCCATGACCACCTGCCCGGGTTCTCCGGCGCTCTCCGTCGCCGGCGCCCCCGAACGGGCCCGCACCGCCGCGACCCGCCGCGCCGCGGCGCTGTGCGTCGCCGGCCGCGAGCCCAGCCGTCCCCTCGCGCACGCCACCACCGCCGCCGGGCAGGTGCTCGTGCTGGTCCCCGCCGACGGCGAGGTCACCGCCGCCCTCGACGGCGCGCCGGACCGGGAGGTCTCGGCGCTGCTCATGGTCAGCGACCGCGCGCCGGTGCCGCTGCGCGACCCGGTGCGGGCGACCCTGTGGCTGGCCGGCTGGCTGACCCCGGTGCCCGAGGCCGACCGGCGGGCGGCCGCGGTCGCCTTCGCCGAGGTCCGGCCCGAGGGCGCGCTGCTCGACGTCGGGACGTCGGCCACGCTGCTGCGCCTGGACCTCGCCGAGGTCGTGCTGCGCGAGGGCGACGCCTGCACCGAGGTCTCGCCGGGCGGGTTCGCCGCCGCCCGCCCCGACCCGCTCGCCGCCGTCGAGGCGCGGATGCTGCAGCACCTCGACCGCGACCACCCCGACGTGCTCGCCGTCCTGCGCAGCCGCGTGCCGGCCGGGCCGGGGGAGACCGTGCGCCCGCTGGGCATCGACCGCTTCGGCTACCGGCTGCGGGTGGAGCGCCCGGGCGGGCACCGCGACGTCCGGGTGCCGTTCCCGCGGCCGCTGACCTGCCCCGGCCAGCTGCGCGCGGCGACGTCCCAGCTGCTGTGCGCCCTCCGCGCCGGCCTCACCCGGCGCGACTAGCACGCTCGCGCGCGGAAGGCGGAGCTCAGGCGTCCAGGTTCTCGCGCAGCAGCCGGGCCAGGCGGGTGCGCCGCGGGCGGACGTCGACCTCCCGCACCGCCCGGGCCAGCGCCGCGCCGGACGCGTGCACGATCGACAGGTGCTGCTGCGCGCGGGTGAGCGCGGTGTAGACCAGCGGCCGCGACAGCATCCCGCCCGCCTCCGGCGGCAGCACCACGACGACGCCCGGCCACTCCGACCCCTGCGCCCGGTGCACGGTGATCGCCCACCCGTGCCGCAGGTCGGGCAGCGCGTCCCCGGTCACCGTCACCGGGCCCGAGGAGAAGTCGACGGTCAGCGAGCCCTCGCCGGTGCCGGTGACCACGCCGACCTCCCCGTTGGCGAACCCGATCGGCTCGAGGTCGAGGTGGTTGGCGGTGGCCACCACCCGGTCGCCGACGTCGAAGCCGAACACCGTGCCGTCGCCGGGGTTGAGCCGCTCCTTGAGCGCCTTGTTCAGCTCGATCGTCCCGGCCGGCCCGCGGTGCACCGGCGTCACGACCTGCACGTTGCGCGGGTCGATCCCCAGCGCCCGCGGGATCGAGTCGGTGACCAGCTGCACCACCCGCCGGGCCGCCTCGCCGCTGCCGGCGGCGGGCACGACGACGACCTCGCGGTCGGGGGAGTCCACCGGCGGCAGCTGCCCGGTGCGCACCGCCGACGCCAGCCGGGCGATCGCGCCGCCCTCGGCCTGCCGGTAGAGCGTGGTCAGCTCGGTCACCGGGACGACGCCGGAGTCGATGAGGTCGCCGAGCACGTGGCCGGGGCCGATCGAGGGCAGCTGCGCGGGGTCGCCGACCAGCAGCAGGTGGGTGCCGTCGGGGCAGGCCTCGATCAGCGCCGCGGTCAGCTCGACGTCGAGCATCGACGCCTCGTCCACCACGACGACGTCGGCGTCGAGCGGCCACTCCTCGTTGCGGGCGAACCCGCCGCCGAAGCCCTGCGCGCCGAGCAGCCGGTGCACGGTGACCGCGGGGTGGTCGGTGAGCTCCTCCAGCCGCTTGGCCGCCCGGCCGGTGGGGGCGGCCAGCGCGACCTCGGTGCCCTTGGCCCGCAGCAGGCGCACGACGGCGGCCACGGTGCGGCTCTTGCCGGTGCCCGGGCCGCCGGTGAGCAGCGAGACCCCGGCGCCGAGCACCTGCGCCACGGACTGCTTCTGCGCCTCGTCGAGGCCCTTGGACACCGAGCGGACGGCGGCCGGGTCGGCGATCCGCTCGGCGGTGGCGGCCAGCCGGGCCACGCCCTCGGCGACGGCCTCCTCGGCCATGCCGAACCGGGCCAGCGACAGCGTCCGCAGCGCCGGGTCGGGCTCGGGCGGCTCGGCGTCAGGATCGCTGTCGGAGGACTCGTCCCACTCCGGCTCCGGCGGCTCGTGGTCGAGCACCTCGCCGGACTCGACCGCCGCCACGATCGCCGCCGCCGGGTCGGTGACGCCCTCGGCGCGCAGCGCGGCGACGACCAGGTCGGCGGGCAGCACGGTGTGCCCGTCGCGGCCGGCCGTGCGCAGGGTCATGACGACGATCGCGCGGCCGCGCCGGGAGTCCTGCCGGTCGGCGCCGGGCAGCAGCGAGATCGCCAGCCGGTCGGCGTCGGTGAGGCTGACGCCGTGCAGGCCCAGCAGCGCCCACGGGTCGTCGCGCAGCCGCCGCGCGGCGTCCTCGCCCAGGGCGTCGGCGGCCGAGGACGCCAGCTTCGCCTCCAGCCCGGCCCGCACCAGCAGCTCGACCACGCCGTAGGTGGGCCCTGCTGCCAGGAACGAGGAGAACAGCCGCTCGGCGCGCTGCTTGCCGACCCGCGGCATCTTCAGCAGCTTCGCGGCGGTGACGTCGTCGGGGGAGGTGATGCCGGCCGCGGGCAGCTCGGCGGCCGCCCGCTTGCCCAGGCCCGGCCACAGGCCGGCGGCGACGAAGGCGGCGAAGACGGGGTCGGGGGCGGGTGCGGTGCTCGCGGAGGTCGTCGTCATCGGGCGGTGCGCTGGTCCGGGTAGGAGAAGTGCGGCGCGGAGACGTCCTCCAGCGCCGTGCGGATGGCCGCGGGCAGCCGGACGCTCTCGGCGTCGAGCGAGGCCTGCAGCTGGACGGCGGTGCGGGCGCCGACGACGGGCGCGGCGACGCCGGGGCGGTCGCGCACCCAGGCCAGCGCCACCGCCAGCGGGGTGGTGCCCAGGCCGTCGGCGGCGGTGACCACGGCCTCCACGATCCGGTCGGCGGTGGCCGAGCGCAGGTCGTCGATGAACCCGGCCCACTGCGGCGAGGCGCCCCGCGAGCCCTCCGGCGTCGCGGCCCGGTACTTGCCGGTGAGCAGCCCCCGGCCCAGCGGGGACCACGCGAGCACGCCGAGCCCGAGCGCCTCGGCGGCGGGCACGACCTCCCGCTCGACGCCGCGCTGCAGCAGCGAGTACTCGACCTGGGTGCTGACCAGCGGCGCGCGGCCGGGCCAGGCGCGCTGCCAGGTGGCGGCCTGCGCGGTCTGCCAGCCGGTGTAGTTGCTCACCCCGACGTACCGCACGCGGCCGCTGGCCACGGCGGTGTCGCAGGCGGCGAGGGTCTCCTCGACGGGGGTGTGGTCGTCCCAGGCGTGCAGCTGCCACAGGTCCACGTGGTCGACGCCCAGGCGGGCCAGCGACGCGTCGAGCGCGGCCAGCAGGTGCCCGCGGGAGGCGCCGCGGCCCAGCGGCCCGGGCCCGGTGCGACCCACGGCCTTGGTCGCGACCAGCACCTCCGACCGCGGGACGACGTCGGCCAGCAGCCGGCCCAGCGTGCGCTCGCTGTCGCCGTCGCAGTAGACGTCGGCGGTGTCGACGAGCGTGCCGCCGGCGTCGACGAACGCGGTGAGCTGCAGCGCCGCCTCGTCCTCGTCGGTGTCCCGGCCCCAGGTCATGGTGCCCAGCGCCAGCCGGGAGACGACCAGGCCGCTGCGTCCCAGCGCCCGTTGTTCCACGACCGGCCAACCTACCGTCGCGGGACGACAGCGGCCGGTGGGCGCGGCGGTGTGAGGACGGCGACCCGCGTGGTGCCGGGCCGGCCCCGGTGGGCCGACCTAGGCTGTCCTCCCGTGCTCCGACGGAACCCGCGCACCGCGTCCCGCCCGACCCCCGGAACCCGGGGCTGAGCGCCCGTGGGGTGGTTCGAGGCCGTCGTCCTGGGGCTGGTGCAGGGGCTGACGGAGTTCCTGCCGATCTCCTCCAGCGCGCACCTGCGCGTCGTCGGGGAGGCCGCGGGCTGGGGTGACCCGGGCGCGGCGTTCACCGCGATCACGCAGATCGGCACCGAGGCCGCGGTGCTCCTCTACTTCCGCAAGGACATCGCGCGGATCGTCGTCGCCTGGGTGCGGGCCCTGGTCGACCGGACGCGCCGCTCGGACGCCGACGCCCGCACGGGCTGGCTGATCATCGTCGGCAGCGTGCCGATCGTCGTGCTCGGCCTGCTGTTCCAGGACGACATCGAGACGACGTTCCGCGACCTGCGGATCGTGGCCATCTCGCTGGTCGCGTTCTCGCTGGTCCTGTACTGGGCCGACCGGGTCGGCCGGAAGAAGCGCGAGCTCGCCGACCTCAGCGTCCGCGACGGGCTGCTGTTCGGGCTGGCGCAGGCGATGGCGCTGGTCCCCGGCGTGTCCCGCTCCGGCGGCACGATCACCATGGGCCTGTTCCTCGGCTACACCCGCGCGGCCGCCGCCCGGTACTCGTTCCTGCTGGCGATCCCGGCGGTGCTCGGGTCGGGCTTCTTCCAGGTGTACGAGGCGCTCACCGGCGACGTCGCGGGGGAGACCGTCTCCTGGGGGCCGACGGTCCTGGCCACGGTCATCGCGTTCGGCGTCGGCCTGTCGGTGATCGCCTGGCTGCTGCGCTACCTCGACCGCGGCACGTTCACGCCGTTCGTCGTCTACCGCGTGGTGCTCGGCCTGGCGCTGCTGGCGCTGGTCGGCGTGGGGGTGCTCGCCCCGCGCTAGCGCCTAGGCTCGGGCGTCGTGACCACCGTCATCCTCCTGCGGCACGGCCGGACGACGGCGAACGCCGGCGGCGTGCTGGCCGGCTGGACCCCGGGCGTGCGGCTCGACGAGACCGGGCAGGAGCAGGCGGCCGCGGTGGGCCGGCGGCTGGCGCCGGTGCCGCTGGCCGCGGTGGTCAGCAGCCCGCTCGAGCGCTGCCGGCAGACCGCCGAGGCCGTCCTCGCCGGCCGCGACCTGGAGCTGCGGTCCGACGACCGGCTCGGCGAGGCCCGCTACGGCGACTGGACCGGCCGGCCGCTGAAGGAGCTGGCCGAGGAGCCGATGTGGAAGGTGGTGCAGCAGCACCCCTCCGCCGCGGTCTTCCCGGGCCCGGAGGGGGAGGGGCTGGCGCAGACCCAGGCCCGCGCGGTGGCCGCGGTCCGCGAGTGGAACGCCCGGCTGGGGCCCCACGCGGTGTGGCTGGCGTGCAGCCACGGCGACGTCATCAAGGCCGTCCTCGCCGACGCCCTCGGCCTGCACCTGGACGCCTTCCAGCGGATCGTCGTCGACCCGGCGTCGATCTCGGTGGTCACCTACACCGAGACCCGGCCCTTCGTCGTCCGGATGAACGACACCGGCGGCGACGTCGCCGCCCTCCTCCCGAAGGAGGGCTCGACCGACTCCGACGCCGTGGTCGGCGGCGGGGCCGGGGCGGCCACGACCTGAACGCAACCGTCCGCCTCCCCGCGTAACCTGGGCGCGTGCCTCGCCAGGTCTTCCGCTTCGACCGCCCGTCCCGGTTCGTCGCCGGCACGGTGGGCCAGCCCGGGGACCGCACCTTCTACCTGCAGGCGTCCGACGCCGAGGGGCGCGTGGTCAGCGTCGCGCTGGAGAAGTCGCAGGTGCAGGTCCTCGCCGAGCGCATGGACGAGCTGCTCGACGAGATCGCCACCCGCCCCGGCACCGCCGTCCCCGCCACCGCCGACGTCGACGACCTCGAGCCGCTCACCGCGCCCGTCGACGAGGAGTTCCGCGTGGCGGCCATGGGCCTGGCCTGGGACGGCGAGGCGCAGGCGGTGGTCGTCGAGGCCGTGGCCGCCACCGACGAGCCGGTCGACGAGGACGCGATCCTGTCCGACGCCGAGGAGGGCCCCGACGCGCTGCGGGTGACCATCACCCCCGGCGCCGCCCGCTCGTTCGTGGCCCGCGCCCGCCGCGTCGTCGCCGCCGGCCGGCCCTCGTGCCCGCTGTGCTCGCTGCCGCTGGACCCGACCGGGCACGTCTGCCCCCGGCAGAACGGCTACCGCCGCTGATCCGCGGACGACGGCGATGAGCGAGCCCGCGGAGGACCTCCGCGCCCCGGCCGGCGCCGCCGAGGCGCGCGCCCTGCTGCGCGAGGGCGAGATCGACGTCGAGGGCCGCATGCTCGACGCGAGCAACGTGACGCTGTTCGGCACCGTCCGCACCGGCACGCTCGAGGCCGAGTGCGTCTACAAGCCGGTCGCCGGCGAGCGGCCGCTGTGGGACTTCCCCGACGGCACCCTCGCCGGCCGCGAGGTGTCGGCGGCGCTGGTCAGCGAGGCCACCGGGTGGGACGTCGTCCCGCCCACCGTGCTGCGGGAGGGCCCGTTCGGCCCCGGCATGGTGCAGCTGTGGGTCGACGGCGACCCCGACGTCGACCTGGCCGCGTTCGTGCGCTCGGACCACCCGGGGCTGCGCCGCATGGCGGTGTTCGACGCCGTGGTCAACAACGCCGACCGCAAGGGCGGGCACATCATCCCGACGCCGTCGGGCCACGTGTACGGCGTCGACCACGGCATCTGCTTCTCGACCGACCCGAAGCTGCGCACCCTGCTGTGGCGCTGGGCGGGCAAGCCGCTGCCGCTGGAGGCGCTGGCGGTGCTCGAGCGGCTGGCCGACGACCTGCGCGGCGACCTCGGCGAGGCACTGCACGAGCACCTGACCCGCCGCGAGGTCCGGTGCACGCAGCAGCGGGTGGCCGAGCTGCTGCGCACCCAGGTGCACCCCGAGCCGTCGGGGGACTGGCCCGCGCTGCCCTGGCCCCCCTTCTGACCCGCCGGCACGGGCGACGGTGTGCGCCGACGCCGCACCCCGGGCACCGCAACGCGGCGTCGGCGCACACGCCCACCGGCCGCCGGGCCGTTGCCCGTGCCGGGTTCAGGACAGGTCGACCGCGGCGATCATCGCGGCCGCCTGGAGGCCGTCGCCGTCGACGGTGAGCACCTCCAGCGGCACCCGCCGCCAGCAGGCCAGCAGCAGGTCCCCGGCGGTGCCGCGCAGCGTGGCGACCGGCTGGGGCCGGGTGCCGGCGAACAGCGTCCGCTCGACGCCGGCGTCGACGGCGTGCAGCACCACCGGGTGCGCGCCCTCGGGCGGGCCGTCGGGCAGCGCGCCGGGCACCATCACCTCCAGCCACTCGTCGATGCCGTCGAGGCCGACGTCGGGAGGGATGGGCCGCACGTCGCCGAGCACCTGCTCGACGTCGACGGTGTGGACGACGGCCTCCTGCACCTGGCGCCGGAGCACGAAGCCGACGTCCTGCCGGGGCGCCCAGGTCCACACCCGCTCGGCGGGGTCGGCGCCGGCGAGCGCGGTCTCCAGCTCCGCGGACTGCCCGGCCGCCCAGCCCAGCAGCTCGTCGTCGGGACGGCGGCGCGGCGCCACGTACCCGCCGGGGTCGGGCGCGCGGGTGCGCACCACCCAGGCCCAGAAGTGCTGGACCTCGCCGAGGTGCCACACCAGGTCGGCCAGCGTCCAGCCGGGACACCCGGGCACCGGGGCGGTCCAGCCGCCGGCCAGCACGGCCTCGGCGGCGGCGTCGGCGAACCGGGCGTCGGTGCGGCGCAGCACCGGCAGGTAGCCCGACAGCTCCATCGCGGCCTCCTCGCGCGGGGACGGGCCCCGACGCTAGCCCGTCAGCGGGCCCACAGGGCCGGCACCGGGCGGGGCGCGGTGCGGCGCAGCAGCAGTGCCGCGGCGGTGCGCTCGTCGAGCACGAGGTCGGTGACCAGCCCGCCGGCCAGCGCCGCGGCCAGCGCCGTGACCTTGTTGACGCCGGCGACCGCGCACACCCGCCGCGGGATGCGGCGCAGCGCCGGCGGGACCAGGCCGCTGGTGCGGGCGTTGATCGCGATGCCCTCCCAGGTCCCGTCGCCGCGCAGGAAGACGGTGCACACGTCGCCGACCACCGAGGCGGCGGCGAGGTCGGCGCGGTCGGCGGGGCCGAGGTAGCCCTCCGCCCAGACCCGGCTCGGCACCGGGCCGGCCATCGCGCCGACGCCGAACAGCGCGACGTCGGCGGACTGCTGGATCGCCAGCACCCGGCGAACGCTGCGCTCGCGCCACATCGCCTGGCGGGTCTCGGACCGGTCGAAGAACGCCGGCACGGGGAAGTGGTGCACCTGCGCGTCCCAGGCGGTGCCGAACCGGCCGAGGACGTCGCTGCCGTACCCGACGCCGCTGCTGTGGGTGTTCATCGCGCCGTTGAGCTGGACGACGTGCGCGTCGCGCAGCGGCCGGGCCCGCAGGTGCTGGCCCACGGCGCTGGTGGTGGTGCCCCACGCCAGTCCGAGCGTCATCCCGTCGCCCATCGCCTCGTCGAGGACCGCCGCGGTCCGGTCGGCGACCAGCTGCAGCCGGGCGACGTCGGGGGCGTCCTCGGGCACCGCGACCACGCGCGCCGTCACGCCGTACCGTGCGCCGAGCTCGCTCGCCATCGAGGCTGCACGTCCGTGCACGGCGCTGACCGAGACGGTGACGATGCCGAGCGCCCGCGCGGCGTCCAGCATCCGGGACACCGTGGACCGCGAGACCCCCTCCTCGGCGGCGATGTCCTCCATCCGCACGCGGTCCAGCCAGTACCGGCGGGCCACCCGCTCGAGGTCCTCGTCGGCCGCCACGGTCCCGCTCCCTCCCGGCGCGGGCGACCCCGCGGTCCGGTTCCCACGCTAACGCCGCCGTGCACGGACGTGCAGGTGGTTGCCCTGCGCGGCCATCGGGTGCAGGTTGACCCTCGTCCCCGGGTGCCGGCACCCCGCCGGCGCCCCGCACCGCCCCCGCACCACCCCCAGGAGTACCCGGTGTCCACAGCCCTCTCGCCCGAGGTCCGCACCTCCGCCCTCGACCGCATGTCCCGGGACGTGCTGGACGTCCTGGTCATCGGCGGCGGTGTCACCGGGGCCGGGGCCGCGCTCGACGCGGCCAGCCGCGGCCTGACGGTCGGCCTGCTCGAGCAGCGCGACTGGGCCTCGGGCACCTCGAGCCGGGCCAGCAAGCTGGTGCACGGCGGGCTGCGCTACCTGGAGATGCTCGACTTCGCGCTGGTCCGCGAGGCGCTGCACGAGCGCGGCCTGCTCGTCGGCCGGCTCGCCCCGCACCTGGTGCACCCGGTGCCCTTCCTGTACCCGATCCGGCACCGCGTGTGGGAGCGCGCCTACATCGGCGCGGGCATCGCCCTCTACGACGCCCTCGGCGGCCTGCTCGGCCGCCGCGACGGCCACGGCGTGCCGCTGCACCGGCACCTGTCGAGGAAGGGCCTGCGCCGGGTCGCGCCCTCGCTGCGGGACGACGTCGCCGTCGGCGCCATCCGCTACTGGGACGCCAAGGTCGACGACGCCCGCCTCGTGCAGGTGCTCGTGCGCACCGCGGTCGGGCACGGCGCGCTGGCCGCCAGCCGCACCCAGGTCACCGGCTACCTGGAGGAGGACGGCCGCGTCGCGGGCGTGCGGGCGGTGGACCTCGAGACCGGCCGCGAGATCACCGTCCGCGCCCGCCACGTCGTCGGCGCCACCGGGGTGTGGACCGACCAGACGGAGGAGCTCTTCCGCGCCCAGGGCCTGACCGTGCGCGCCTCCAAGGGCGTGCACATCGCCGTGCCGCGCGAGGCGATCGCCGGCGAGGACGGCTTCATCCTGCGCACCGAGAAGAGCGTGCTGTTCATCATCCCGTGGCCGACGCACTGGGTGATCGGCACGACCGACACCCCGTGGGACCTGGCCAAGGACCACCCGGTCGCCTCGGCCGCGGACGTCGACTACCTGCTCGACCACGCCAACGCGGTGCTCGAACGCCCGCTCACCCGCGACGACGTCCTCGGCGTCTACACCGGCCTGCGCCCGCTGCTGCAGCCGGTCGACGAGGAGGCCGGGGGGACCACCCGGGTCTCCCGCGAGCACACCGCCGCCACCGTGCGGCCGGGCCTGACGATGATCGCCGGCGGCAAGTACACGACCTACCGCGTCATGGCCCGCGACGTCGTCGACATGGCCCTGCGCGACCGGGCGCCCGGCGAGGACCCCGACGCGCCGATCCCCCAGTCGCTCACCGAGGAGCTGCCGCTGGTGGGCGCCGACGGCTACCGGGTCCGCTGGAACCGCAAGGCGCACCTCGCCGCCGCGCACGGCTGGACCGAGAAGCGCGTGGAGCACCTGCTCGACCGCTACGGCAGCCTGGTCGACGAGGTCCTCGCCCTGGTCGACGCCGACCCCGAGCTCGGGCGCCCGCTGGAGGGCGCGCCGGACTACCTGCCGGCCGAGGTCGTCTACGCGGTCACCTCCGAGGGCGCCCTGCACCTGGAGGACGTGCTCACCCGCCGCACCCGGCTGTCCTACGAGCAGGCCGACCGGGGCACCGCCTCGGCCCGCGCCGCGGCCGACCTCATGGCGCCGCTGCTCGGCTGGGACGACGCCCAGCGCGAGCGGGAGATCAGCACCTACCTGGCGCGGGTGGAGGCCGAGCGCGCCGCCGAGGCCATGCCCGACGACACCTCGGCCGAGCGGGCGCGGCTGCGGGCGCCGGAGATCCGGCCCTTCGCGGACGCGTCGTGAGCCCCGCCTGAGGCAGCAGGCCGGCGAGCGGTCCCGCCGGCCCGGCCGCAGACCGAGAGCACGGACGAAGGAGGTGGAGGCAGGCACCCCGCACCACCCGCCCGGACCGGGCGGGCCCCCATCACGGCACAACCGGACACAGAGAGGTGTCTCAGCGTGTCACTGACCTCCGTCTTCTTCTCCGAGGTGCTCGGCACCGCGATCCTGCTGCTCTTCGGCGTCGGCGTCGTCGCCAACGTCCTGCTCACCGACTCCAAGGGGCACGGCGGCGGCTGGCTGCTCATCAACTTCGGCTGGGGCCTGGGCGTCTTCGCCGGCATCTACGCGGCCTACCGCAGCGGTGCCCACCTCAACCCGGCGGTCACCGTCGGGCTGTGGGCCTTCGGGGCCGACGAGTACGCCCCCGGCGTCGACGTCACGTTCGGCAGCACCCTGGTCTACTTCGCCGGCGAGTTCGTCGGCGCGTTCCTCGGCGCCGTCGTCGCCTGGCTCGCCTACCAGAAGCACTACGCCGCGCACGACGAGCCCGGGGAGATCCTCGCGACCTTCTCCACGGGGCCGGCGATCCGCAGCCTCCCGTGGAACGCGGTCACCGAGGCCATCGGCACCTTCGTGCTCGTCTACATCATCCTGAAGTTCGGTGACACGCCGAGCCAGATCGGGCCGCTCGCCGTCGCCCTGCTGGTCGTCGGCATCGGCAACTCGCTCGGTGGACCGACCGGGTACGCGATCAACCCCGCCCGCGACCTGGGGCCGCGCATCGCGCACGCCGTGCTGCCCATCCCGAAGAAGGGCGGCAGCGACTGGGGCTACGCGTGGGTCCCCGTCGTCGGCCCGCTCGTCGGCGGCGCCCTGGCCGGCCTGCTCGCCCAGGGCTTCTGACCGCCCGGCCGTCCCGCCGGCCACCGCACCGGCCGTCCGCACCCGTCCCCTGCACCGTCCCCCTGCACCGTCGCACCCGGAGGAACCGTGAGCAGCTACATCGCCGCCATCGACCAGGGCACCACCAGCACCCGCTGCATGGTCTTCGACCACGACGGCGCCGTCGTCGCCGTGGCCCAGAAGGAGCACGCGCAGATCTTCCCGCGCGCCGGCTGGGTCGAGCACGACCCGCTGGAGATCTGGAGCAACGTCCGCGAGGTGGTCGGGCAGGCGCTGGCCCGCGCCGACCTGGTCGGCTCCGACCTCGCCGCCGTCGGCATCACCAACCAGCGCGAGACCACCGTCGTGTGGGACAAGACCACCGGCGAGCCGGTGTACAACGCGATCGTCTGGCAGGACACCCGCACCGACCGCATCGTCACCGAGCTCGGCGAGCTCGGCGGGGGAGCGGACCGGTACAAGGAGAAGGTCGGCCTGCCGCTGGCCACCTACTTCGCCGGGCCCAAGGTGACCTGGATCCTCGACAACGTCGAGGGCGCCCGCGAGCGCGCCGAGCGCGGCGACCTGCTCATGGGCACGATCGACAGCTGGCTGCTGTGGCAGATGACCGGCGGCACCGACGGCGGCCTGCACCTCACCGACGTCAGCAACGCCTCGCGCACCATGCTCATGGACTACAGCACCCTGGCGTGGGACGAGTCGATCGCCGCGGACATGCGCATCCCCGTGTCGATGCTGCCGGAGATCCGCTCGAACTCCGAGGTCTACGGCGAGGGCCGCAAGGCCGGCGCGCTGGCCGGCGTGAGGATCGCCGGCTCGCTCGGTGACCAGCAGGCGGCCACCTTCGGGCAGGTCTGCTTCCGGAAGGGCATGGCCAAGAACACCTACGGCACCGGCAACTTCCTGCTGCTCAACACCGGCGAGGAGGCGGTGTCCTCGCGCAACGGCCTGCTGACGACGGTCTGCTACCAGATCGGCGGCCGCAAGCCCGTGTACGCGCTGGAGGGCTCGATCGCCGTCACCGGCTCGCTGGTGCAGTGGGTGCGGGACAACCTGCGCCTGATCGGCGGCGCGGGGGAGATCGAGGCGGTGGCCCGGTCGGTGGACGACAACGGCGGCGCCTACTTCGTGCCGGCCTTCTCCGGCCTGTTCGCCCCGCACTGGCGCTCCGACGCCCGCGGCGCGCTGGTCGGGCTCACCCGGTACGTCAACCGCGGCCACCTGGCCCGGGCGGTGCTGGAGGCCACGGCCTACCAGACCCGCGAGGTCGTCGACGCCATGAACGCCGACTCGGGGGTGGCCCTCACCGAGCTGCGGGTCGACGGCGGCATGGTGGTCAACGAGCTGCTGATGCAGTTCCAGGCCGACATCCTCGGCGTCGACGTCGTCCGCCCGAAGATCGCCGAGACGACGGCGCTGGGCGCGGCCTACGCCGCGGGCCTCGCGGTCGGGTTCTGGGCCGACGAGGACGAGCTCAGCAGCCAGTGGGCCGAGGACAAGCGGTGGAGCCCGGAGATGGACCAGGCCACCCGCGACCGCTACTACCGCAAGTGGCAGAAGGCGGTGACCCGGACCCTCGAGTGGGTCGACGACGACGACGACCAGTAGGCGACCGGCCCCGCGGGCGCCGTTCCCCAGGGAGGGACGGCGCCCGCGGGCGCGCCGGGAGCGCAACTAGGCTCGCTGACGTGCTCAGCTGGCCCGCCCCGCTCCTGCCGACCCTCCCGGGCCCCGGTCCGGTCCTGCGGCTCTACGACACCGCGCGCGGGCAGGTCGTGGACACCGAGCCCGACGCCGTGGCGCGGATGTACGTCTGCGGGATCACCCCCTACGACGCCACCCACCTCGGCCACGCCGCCACCTACCTGGCCTTCGACCTGGTCAACCGGGTGTGGCGGGACGCCGGGCACGCGGTCCACTACGTGCAGAACGTCACCGACATCGACGACCCGCTGCTCGAGCGCGCCGAGCGCGACGGCGAGGACTGGGTCGTCCTGGCCATGCGCGAGACCGCGCTGTTCCGCGAGGACATGACCGCGCTGCGGGTGCTGCCGCCCGAGGACTACGTCGGCGCGGTCGCGGCGATCCCGCTGATCGTCGCGCACGTGGAGACGCTGCTGGACGCGGGCCTGGCCTACGTCCTCGACGACGGCACCGGCGACGTCTACCACGACGTGGCGCAGGCACCGGGCTTCGGCGAGGAGTCCGGCTACGACGAGGCCACCATGCTCGCGCTGTCCGCCGAGCGCGGCGGCGACCCCGACCGCCCGGGCAAGCGCAACCGGCTCGACCCGCTGCTGTGGCGCGGCGCCCGGGAGGGCGAGCCGTCGTGGCCCGGCCCGCGCGGCATCGACGGCCGGCCCGGCTGGCACGTCGAGTGCGCCGCGATCGCGCTGGACACCATCGGCATGGGCTTCGACGTCCAGGGCGGCGGCAGCGACCTGGTCTTCCCGCACCACGAGTACTCCGCCGTCCACGCCGAGGCGCTCACCGGGACCAAGCCGTTCGCCCGGGCCTACGTGCACGCGGCGATGATCGGCCTGGACGGCGAGAAGATGAGCAAGAGCCGGGGCAACCTGGTGTTCGTCTCCAAGCTGCGCGGCGAGGGCGTCGACCCGATGGCGATCCGGCTGGCGCTGCTGTCGGGCCACTACCGCACCGACCGCGCCTGGACGCCGGACCTGCTGTCCGCCGCCGAGGCGCGGCTGGCCACCTGGCGGCGGGCCACCGCCCGCGACGCCGGCGCGCCCGCCGCACCGGTGCTGGCCGCGCTGCGCGAGCGGCTGGCCGACGACCTCGACAGCCCCGGCGCGATCGCCGCCGTCGACGCCTGGGCGGCCGCCACGCTGGCCGGGGAGGGCGAGAGCGACGACGGCGCCCCCGCGGTGGTGGCCGACGCCGTCGACGCGCTGCTCGGGATCGAGCTCGACACCGCGCCGCAGGAGGGCTGATGGGCGGGGGCTTCTGCTTCACCGACCGCGCCGCGCGCGAGCGGGAGGAGCAGGGCCTCGCCCCGGCCGCGGCCCGGTCGGCGGCCACCCGCGGCCGCGCCGTCGACGAGCCCGAGGACCGGCTGCGCACCGCCTTCGAGCGGGACCGGGACCGCATCCTGCACGCCAAGGCCTTCCGCCGGCTCAAGCACAAGACCCAGGTCTTCCTCAACCCCGACGGCGACCACTTCGTCACCCGGCTCACCCACACGCTGCAGGTCACCCAGGTCGCCCGGGCCATCGCCCGCGCACTGGGACTGAACGAGACCCTCGCCGAGGCGATCGCGCTGGGCCACGACGTCGGCCACTCGCCGTTCGGCCACATCGGCGAGGACGCGTTCGACCCCTACGTCCCCGGCGGGTGGCACCACGCGGCGCAGGGGGTGCGGATCGTCGAGGTGCTGGAGCACCTGAACCTCACCTGGGAGGTGCGCGACGGCATCCGCGCGCACAGCTGGAAGATCACCCCGCCGCCGGCCACGCGCGAGGGGGAGTGCGTGCGGTACGCCGACCGGATCGCCTACCTCTCCCACGACGCGCTCGACGCCGTCCGCGCCGGGGTGCTGCGCGTGCCCGACCTGCCCGCCCGCGCCCGCGAGCTGTTCGGCGAGCCCGGCAGCGCGATGGTGGGCGCGATGGTCGACGCCGTCGTCGCCGGCTCCCTGGCCGACGGCGGCGCGGTGGTCATGGCCGACGAGCCGCTGGCCGCGATGGACGAGCTGCGGACCTTCATGTTCCGGCGGGTCTACCTGTCCGAGACCGCCGCGGGGCAGAAGCAGCTGGCGGTCGACGTCATCCGGCGGCTGGTCGACCACCACCTCGCCGCGCCCGGCCTCATCCCGGCGTCCTACCGGGACACCGAGGCCGACGTCGTCACCCAGGTCGTCGACTACGTCTCGGGGATGACCGACCGGTACGCGCTGGCCACCCACGACCGGCTCTTCGGCGACGACGCCGCCGCCCGCATGGCCCCGCTGCTGCGCCGCGAGTGACCGTGCGGCCCGGGGGGCGGGCCGTCGCCGGGGTCCCTCGTGCCCTGCCGGGCGTGCAGCACCGGCAGGGCACGGGGATCGACCGCACGACCGTCGCCGCGACCGTTATCCCCAACTCTGCTGTGCCACCGGACGCTGGGCGCCGCCGCGGGCGGAGCCGGTTGCCGGGAGGGGCGCTCAGTTGGGGGAGGAGCCGCGGCGGCGGAGGTAGCGCTCGAACTCGCGGGCGATCTGGTCGCCGTCGGCCTGGGACAGGTCGGTCTCGGTGGCGCGCTCCTCCAGCGAGCGCACGTACTCGACGACCTCGGCGTCCTCCTGCGCCATCTCGTCGACGGTCTTCACCCAGTCGTCGGCCTGCTGCGGGAGCGCGCCGAGCGGCACCGCCAGCTCCAGCACCTCCTCGACCCGCTGCAGCAGCGCGACGGTGGCCCGCGGCGAGGGCGGCTGGGAGACGTAGTGGGGGACCGCCGCCCAGAAGCTCACCGCCGGCAGGCCGGCCTGCACGCACGCGTCCTGGAAGACGCCGAGGATGCCGGTGGGCCCCTCGTAGCGGGAGGTCTCCAGGCCGTAGGTGCGCGCGGACTCCTGGTCGTAGGCCGAGCCGGAGACCGGGGTGGGCCGGGTGTGCGGGGTGTCGGCGAGCAGGGCGCCCAGCGCCACCACGGTCTGGACGCCGAGCTCCTCGCACAGCTCGATCAGCTCGGCGCAGAACCCGCGCCAGCGCATGTTGGGCTCGATCCCGCGGATCAGGACGACGTCGCGGTCGCTGCCCGGCGGGCGGGCCACGGAGATGCGCGTCGTCGGCCACTCGACGCGCCGGCTCACCCCGCCCACGAGCGAGACGGTGGGGCGGTTGACCTGGAAGTCGTAGTAGTCCTCGGGGTCGAGCGCCGCGAGGGGGGTGGCGTCCCAGATGAGCTCCAGGTGCTCGAGCGCCCCGGTGGCGGCGTCCCCGGCGTCGTTCCAGCCCTCGAAGGCGACCACCGCCACCGGCCGGTTCAGCTGGGGCAGGTCCTCGGGAGCGGACTTCGGGTCGATCACCCCTGCGAGCCTACGTCGGTCGGGCCGCCCGACCGGGGTGGCGCGGGATGGGAAGATGTCCCGGACGTCCCGGGTTGCTCCCCGGACCACCCGGCGTCGGTGTCGGGCACGCTTGCACACGAGATCCCGGCACCGTTCCGAACGCACCCCGAGGATGCCCGTGACCGACGCCCCCGACCTCCGGCCCGACGCGACGGCGGAGCTCACCTCCCTGATGGAGCAGCGGATCCTCGTGCTCGACGGCGCGATGGGGACCGCGATCCAGCGGGACCGCCCGAGCGAGGCCGGCTACCGCGGGGAGCGCTTCGCCGACTGGCCGGTCGACGTCCAGGGCAACAACGACCTGCTGGTGCTCACCCGGCCGGAGCTGGTGGCGGGCATCCACCGCGAGTACCTCGACGCCGGCGCCGACCTGGTCGAGACCAACACCTTCAACGCCAACGCCGTCTCGCTGGCCGACTACGGCATGGCCGCGCTCGCACGGGAGATCAACGTCGCGGCGGCCCGGCTGGCCCGCCGCGAGGCCGACGCGGCCACCGCGCGCACCCCGGGGAAGCCGCGGTACGTCGCCGGCGCGATGGGCCCGACCACCCGGACGGCGTCCATCTCGCCCGACGTCAACGACCCCGGCGCCCGCAACGTCACCTTCCCCGAGCTGGTCGAGGCCTACCTGGAGCAGGCCGGCGGCCTGGTCGACGGCGGCGCGGACGTGCTGCTGGTCGAGACGGTCTTCGACACGCTCAACGCCAAGGCCGCGATCGTCGCGCTGGAGACGCTGTTCGAGCAGCGCGGCCGCCGCTGGCCGGTGATGGTCTCCGGCACGATCACCGACGCGTCCGGCCGGACGCTGTCGGGGCAGACGACCGAGGCGTTCTGGCACTCGGTGCGCCACGTGCGGCCGCTGGTGGTCGGGCTCAACTGCGCGCTGGGCGCCGAGGAGATGCGGCCCTACGTCGCCGAGCTGGCGCGGATCGCCGACGCGTTCGTCTCCTGCTATCCCAACGCCGGGCTGCCCAACGCCTTCGGCGAGTACGACGAGGCGCCCGCCGACACCGCCGGCGTGCTGCACGGCTTCGCCGAGGACGGCTTCGTCAACGTCGTCGGCGGCTGCTGCGGCACCACGCCCGAGCACATCGCCGCGGTCGCCGCGGCGGTGGACGGGCTGCCGCCGCGCACGCCGCCGGCCGTCCGCCCGGCGCTGCGGCTGTCGGGCCTGGAGCCGCTGACCGTCGACGCCGACTCGCTGTTCGTCAACATCGGCGAGCGCACCAACATCACCGGCTCGGCCCGGTTCCGCCGGCTGATCCGCGACGGCGACTACCCGACGGCGCTGGCCGTCGCCCGCCAGCAGGTCGAGGCCGGCGCGCAGGTCATCGACGTCAACATGGACGAGGGCATGATCGACGGCGTCGCGGCGATGACCCGCTTCACCCGCCTGATCGCCGCCGAGCCCGACATCTGCCGCGTGCCGGTGATGGTCGACTCCTCCAAGTGGGAGGTCATCGAGGCCGGCCTCCAGCAGCTGCAGGGCAAGTCGATCGTCAACTCGATCTCGCTGAAGAACGGCGAGACGGAGTTCGTCGAGCACGCCCGGCTGTGCCGCCGGTACGGCGCGGCCGTCGTCGTCATGGCCTTCGACGAGGACGGGCAGGCCGACACCCTCGAGCGCCGGCAGCAGATCTGCCGCCGCGCGTACGACATCCTCGTCGACCGGGTCGGCTTCCCCCCCGAGGACGTGATCTTCGACCCCAACGTCTTCGCCGTCGCCACCGGCATCGAGGAGCACGCCCGCTACGGCCTGGACTTCATCGAGGCCACCCGCTGGATCAAGGAGAACCTGCCGCACGCGCTGGTCTCCGGCGGCGTCTCCAACGTCTCCTTCTCCTTCCGCGGCAACAACCGCGTCCGCGAGGCCATCCACGCGGTGTTCCTCTTCCACGCGATCGCCGCCGGGATGGACATGGGCATCGTCAACGCCGGCGCGCTGGAGGTGTACGAGGAGGTCCCCGAGCGGCTGCGCGAGCGCATCGAGGACGTCGTCCTGGCCCGCCGGCCCGACGCCACCGAGCGGCTGCTGGAGATCGCCGGCGAGTACGCCGCCTCCGGCGCCGCCGAGGAGGCCGCCGCCGAGGAGTGGCGGGCGCTGCCGGTCGAGGAGCGGATCACCCACGCCCTGGTCAAGGGCATCGACGAGTTCGTCGAGGCCGACACCGAGGAGCTGCGGCGGGAGATCGCCGCGCGCGGCGGCCGGCCGATCGAGGTCATCGAGGGCCCGCTGATGGGCGGGATGAACGTCGTCGGCGACCTGTTCGGCGCCGGGAAGATGTTCCTGCCGCAGGTGGTGAAGTCCGCGCGGGTGATGAAGAAGGCCGTGGCCCACCTCGTGCCCCACATCGAGGCGGAGAAGCAGCCCGGCGACGCCGACCGCACCAACGGCACCGTGGTCATGGCGACGGTGAAGGGCGACGTCCACGACATCGGCAAGAACATCGTGGGCGTCGTGCTGCAGTGCAACAACTACGACGTCGTCGACCTCGGCGTCATGGTGCCGGCGCAGAAGGTGCTCGACACCGCCAAGGAGGTCGGCGCCGACGTCATCGGCCTGTCCGGGCTGATCACGCCCTCGCTGGACGAGATGGTCAACCTGGCCGGCGAGATGGAGCGGCAGGGCTTCGAGGTGCCGCTGCTCATCGGCGGGGCCACGACGTCGCGGGCGCACACCGCGGTCAAGGTCGCCCCGCGCTACCACGGCCCGGTCATCTGGGTGAAGGACGCGTCGCGGTCGGTGCCCGTCGTCGCGGCGCTGCTGTCGGACGAGCAGCGCCCCGGCCTGCTGGCGGCCACCGAGACCGAGTACGAGACGCTGCGCGAGCGGCACGCCGCGCGCACCGACACCCGGACGCTGCTGCCGCTGGCCGCCGCCCGCGCCGCCGCCCCGGCGCTGGACTGGTCGGCCTACACGCCGCCGCGGCCGCGGATGCTGCTGCAGCAGACCCGCGACGTGTGCACCGGGCCCTCCTGCGACCACGCGCACGCCGAGGTCGGCTACACCCGCGTGCTGCGCGACTACCCGCTGGAGGAGCTGCGCGGCTACGTCGACTGGCAGCCGTTCTTCACCGCCTGGGAGATGCGCGGCCGGTTCCCCGACCTGCTGAACAACCCGGCCACCGGCGACGCCGCGCGGCGGCTGTACGCCGACGCGCAGGCGATGCTCGACCGGATCGTCGCCGAGCGCTGGCTCACCGCCTCCGGCGTGTTCGGGCTGTTCCCGGCGGCCCGGGTCGACGGCGAGGACATCGAGGTCTACACCGACGAGTCCCGCACGCGGGTGCGCGCGGTGCTGCACCAGCTGCGGCAGCAGACCGAGGGCCGCGACGGCACCCCGCGCAGGTCGCTCGCCGACTTCGTGGCGCCGAAGGAGACCGGGCTGCGCGACCACGTCGGCGCCTTCGCCGTCACCGCGGGCCTCGGCTCGGCCGAGCGGGTCGCGGCGTTCAAGGCCGCCCACGACGACTACTCGGCGATCATGCTCGAGGCGCTCGCCGACCGGCTGGCCGAGGCGTTCGCCGAGCGGCTGCACGAGCGGGTGCGCCGGGAGTTCTGGGGCTACGCGGCCGACGAGCGGCTGGACAACGACGCCCTCATCGCCGAGCGCTACCGCGGCATCCGCCCCGCGCCCGGCTACCCGGCCTGCCCCGAGCACACCGAGAAGCAGACGATCTGGGACCTGCTCGACGTCGAGGCCTCGATCGGGCTGCAGCTGACCGAGTCCATGGCGATGTGGCCGGGCGCCGCGGTCAGCGGGCTGTACTTCTCGCACCCGGAGGCCCGGTACTTCAACCTGGGCCGGCTGGGCCGCGACCAGGTCGAGGACTACGCCCGCCGCAAGGGCTGGACGCTCGCCGAGGCCGAGCGCTGGCTCGCCCCCAACCTGGGCTACCGCACCGACGACGACTGACGAAGGCCCCCGTCCTCCTCGGCCCCGCACGCTCGGGACGAACCTCGGGACGGGGCCGTCCCGGTGCCGCACCGGGGCCGTTCCGGCACGTCGCGGGGTCAGCGCTGGGGGGGACGGTGATCCCGTACTGGGCGATCTTGCGGTAGGGGGTCGCCCGGCCGATGCCGAGCTCCTCGGCGACGCGGGTCATCGTGGTGCCCGGCTCGGTCAGGCACCGCACGACCGGCAGCCGGTGCCGCCCGGAGACGATCACGCACGTGTCGCCGTCGCGCAGTTCGGGGGTCCACAGCTCCAGCCACGGGGCGACGTCCCGAGGTGTCGTCGCCGATCCGGGCCAGCACGAACCCGGCCGGGTCGGCGACCATCAGGCTCACCGGCTCGTTGGCGATCGTCGTCTGCAGGTCGGTGAGCACCCGGTGCGCGCACCCGTACAGCAGGGAGCCGGTGTCCGGCGTGCCGGTGAGCACGGGCACGACCTCGTCGGACGGCACGCCGTAGCCCTGGCTGCGCCGCCACGACGCGCGCACCCGCGGGGCGCTGCCCCGGCCGGCCGGCACGGGGTCGGGCAGCGGCTCCGGTGGGCCGGACCAGCTCGGCCACGGGCACCTCCGGACGGCAGGACGCCGGTGTCCCGTGCCACGGGGAGGTACCCGCCCCGGCGGCGGGCGCGGCGTCTCGAGGTGAGACGCCGGGCGCGTTCGCGGCGGTCGCGTCCCGCGCTAGCGTCGGCGGCGAGCACGTGACCCGGCTCACGACCGGAGCCGACGGAGGCCGACGGATGTACACCAGGGACGGCGAGCAGTACGACCGTCCCCTGCTCCCGCTGGAGGTGCGCTAGATGAAGGCCGTCCGCGTGCACGAGTACCACGCCGACCCCTCGATCGACGAGATCCCCGAACCGCAGCTGCGGGGCCCCCTCGACGTGATCGTGAAGATCGGCGGCGCCGGGGTGTGCCGGACCGACCTGCACATCCTCGAGGGCCAGTGGGCCGACCTGCAGAACCCGGACCTGCCCTACGTGATCGGGCACGAGAACGCCGGCTGGGTGCACGCCGTGGGGGAGGGGGTCACCAACGTCGCCGTCGGCGACACGGTGATCCTGCACCCGCAGCCCAGCTGCGGCCTGTGCACGGCCTGCCGCGCCGGCCGGGACATGCAGTGCGAGAACGCGTTCTTCCCCGGGCTGAGCAACGACGACGGGGGGATGGCCGAGTACCTGCGCACCACCGCCCGCGCGTGCGTCAGGCTCGACCCGTCGACCGACCCGGCCGGCGTCGCCGCGCTCGCCGACGCCGGCATCACCGCCTACCACGCGGTGCGCAAGGCCCTGCCGCTGCTGTACCCGGGCACGACGGCGGTCGTCCTGGGCGCCGGCGGCCTCGGCCACATCGGCGTGCAGTGCCTGGCCGCGCTCTCGGCCACCCGGGTCGTCGTCGTCGACCGCAACCCCGACGCCCTGGAGCTCGCCCGGCGGATCGGCGCGGACGAGACCGTCGTCGCCGACGGCGGCCAGGTGCAGGCCGTCCAGGAGCTGACCGGCGGGGGCGCGGACGTCGTCTTCGACTTCGTCGCCGAGCAGGGCGCGGAGATGGACGGCTGGCGCATGACCCGCCCGGCCGGCTCGTACTACGTCATCGGCTACGGCGGCGAGCTGCGCATCCCGACGCTGGACTTCGTCGCCGGGGAGAAGAACGTCGTCGGCAACATCGTCGGCACCTACACCGACCTGGCGGAGCTGATGGTGCTCGCCCAGGCCGGGAAGGTCACCCTGCACACCCAGCAGTACCCGCTGGACCGGGCCGTGGACGCGCTCCGCGACCTCGAGGCCGGGACGGTACGGGGACGCGCGATCCTCGTGCCGTGAGCGGGCGCGGCCCCCGGCCCGCCCCGGCCGGGGGCCGCGTCTACCCCTCCCCGCCCACCTCTTCGAGGTCCATCCGCGCCACCAGGTCGCCGCTGAACCGGTAGACGTGGCGCACCGTCTCCCGCGAGAGCACGGTGCCGCCCGGGTCGCGCACGGTCAGCGCCACGGTGACCGCGACCGAGCCGTCCGGGCGCTCCTCGACGCCGGTCGGCCGCACCAGCGGGCGGACCTGCGCCCACTGCCGCTCCCAGTAGTCCCGCACGCCGTCGTGCCCGTGCACCCGGCCGCCCTCCCAGCCGTTGGGCCAGTCCACGTCCGGCGCCATGGCGGCCACCACCGCGTCCAGGTCGCGGGCGGTGAACGCCCGGTAGAGCGAGCGCAGCAGGGCGGGGCGGTCCGGGGTGGTCACGGGGAGCGACGGTGGCACACCGGACCTCCCACCGGGAGGAGGGCGCGTCCGCGCGATGCTGGTCGTCCGCCCACCCGACAGGAGTGACCATGACGCTCGCCGCCCCGCGGCCCCCCGCCACCGGCTCGGACGACGCCGCGCTGCGCGAGATCGAGCAGCGCGTGCTGTGGCTGGCGACGGCGATCGTCGACCACGCCAACCGGGTGCGCCCCAACCCGAGCGGGCTCAAGGTGGGCGGGCACCAGGCGTCCAGCGCCTCGATGGTCACGATCATGACCGCGCTGTGGCTGGAGCAGCTGGCCGCCGACGACCGGGTGAGCGTCAAGCCGCACGCGAGCCCGGTGCTGCACGCGCTGGAGTTCCTGCTCGGGCAGCTGGACGCCTCGTGGCTGACCACGCTGCGCGAGTTCGGCGGCCTGCAGTCCTACCCGTCGCGGTCGAAGGACCCCGTCCCGGCGGACTACTCGACCGGCTCGGTCGGCATCGGGGCCACCGCGCCGATCTGGGGCGCGCTGGCCCGCCGCTACGTCAACACCCAGTTCGGCGCCGGCGGCACCGGCCGGCAGTGGTCGCTGGTGGGCGACGCCGAGCTGGACGAGGGCGCGGTCTGGGAGGCCGTGCTCGACCCGATGGTCGCCGAGCTCGGCGAGGTGAACTGGATCGTCGACCTCAACCGGCAGTCGCTGGACCGCGTCGTCCCGACCATGGGCGCCACCCGGCTGCAGGGCATGTTCACCGCGGCCGGCTGGCAGGTGCTCACCGTCAAGTACGGCGCGCTGCTGGAGGAGCTGTTCACCCGGCCCGGCGGGGCCGCGCTGCGCGACCGCATCGACGGGATGAGCAACGCCGAGTACCAGCGGCTGCTGCGCCGCACGCCCGCGGAGGTCCGCCGGGAGCTGCCCGGGGACGGGCCCGGCGCGGCCGCGGTCGCCGGGCTCGTCGCCGACGTGGCCGACGCCGACCTGGTCGCCGCCGTGCGCAACCTCGGCGGGCACGACCTCACCGCGCTGCGGCAGGCGTTCGCGCGGATCGACGACACCCGCCCCACCGTGGTCATCGCCTACACGCTCAAGGGCTACGGGCTGGCCACCGAGGGCCACCCGCAGAACCACTCCGCGCTGCTCACCGAGGCCCAGCTGCACGAGCTGGCCGCCCGCGTCGGCGTCGACCCGGCGCAGCCGTGGGCCGGGTTCCCGGCCGGCAGCCGCCCCGCCGGGCTGCTCGCCGCCGCGGCGCGGCGGCTGGCCCGGCCCCCGGTCGACGACGCCGTCGCCCCGCCCGTGCCGGCCGACCTGGGCCGCACCCCCTCGGGCACCGCGACCACGCAGGCGGCGCTGGGCCGCACGCTGCTCGACCTCAACCGCGCCGCCCCGGAGGTGGGCCGCCGGGTGGTCACCGTCAGCCCCGACGTGTCGAGCTCGACCAACCTCGGCGGCTGGGTGAACAAGGTCGGCGTCTGGTCGCACGAGGACCGCCGCGACTGGTTCGCCGACGACGCCGAGACGATCCTGCACTGGCGGGAGAAGCCCTCCGGCCAGCACGTGGAGCTGGGCATCGCCGAGACCAACCTGGTCGGCGCCATCGGCGAGCTCGGCGCCACCTGGTCGCGGTGGGGCCAGCCGCTGCTGCCGGTCGGCGTCCTCTACGACCCGTTCGTCGAGCGGGCGCTGGAGCCGTGGTCGTTCACCATCTACGCCGGCGGGCAGTCGCTGCTGGTCGGCACGCCGTCGGGGGTGACGCTGGCGCCCGAGGGCGGCGCGCACCAGTCGGTGACCACGCCGTCGATCGGGCTGGAGCAGCCCGGCTGCCTGTCCTACGAGCCGGCGTTCGCCCTGGACACCGAGTGGTGCCTGCTGGCCGCGCTCGGCCGGATGGGCCGCCCCGGCGGGCAGTCGGCGTACGTGCGGCTGTCCACCCGCCCGGTGGACCAGGCGCTGGCCGCGGTGCCCGCCGATCCGGCCGCCCGGGAGCGGCGCCGCCGGCAGGTGGTGGCCGGCGCCTACCCGCTGCGCCGGGTGCCGCGCCCGGCGGTGACGCTGGCCGCGATGGGCGCCGTCGTCCCCGAGGCCCTGGCCGCCGCCGAGCGGCTGGACGGGCTCGGCTTCCCCGCCGACGTCGTCGTGGTGACCAGTCCCGGCCTGCTGTTCCGCGCCGTGCAGGCCCGTCGCGGGCTGGACGACGCCGCGCCGTGGGTGCTCGACGGCGCGTTCCCCGCCGACCGGGCCGCGCCGCTGGTCACCGTGCTCGACGGGCACCCGCACACGCTGGCGTTCCTCGCCGGGGTCCGCGGGGTGCCGGCGGCGCACCTGGGCGTCACCCGGTTCGGCCAGAGCGGCGACCTCGACAGCGTGTACCGCCACCACGGCCTCGACGTCGACTCGCTGGTCGGCGCGGCGCTCGACCTCGTCGACTGAGGAAGGGCCCCGCTGCCCCCCCGGCCACTCGCACGCTCGCGGCGGGATCCTGCAGCGGGGCCGCCCGGTGCCCGCCACGCCTCGCTCCGCTCGGCGCGGGCCCCTGCACCGGAGCCGTTCCCGCCCGTCACCGGTCGACATGACGTCCTGACGACCGGGGTGCCGCGCGCAGCGGCGGTGCCCCGGTGTGGGAGCGTTGACCCTCGTGATCGGACACGAGGACCTCGCCGTGCGGACGTTGGGTCCGTGCCGCATCGACTCGCCGCTGGCGGAGCGGCTGGCCGCGCGGGAGACCACGCAGCACTCGGTGGAGGAGGACGACCGGATCCTCTTCGACGACACCCTGTCGATGGCCGGCACCCGGGGCGTGCCGGTCGACCGGCTGCCCAGCCTGGAGCCCGGCGGGCCGCGCAAGCGCATCTACTTCGACCCGGCCAAGACCCGGGTCGGCATCGTCACCTGCGGCGGGCTGTGCCCCGGCCTCAACGACGTCATCCGCGGGCTGGTCCTCGAGCTGTGCCGCCACTACGGCGTGCGCCGGATCGTGGGGTTCCGCAACGGCTACCGCGGCTTCATCCCGCACTACGGGGAGGACGTCGTCGACCTCTCGCCCGAGGTGGTCCAGCACATCGACGACGAGGGCGGCACCATCCTCGGCACCTCCCGCGGCGTGCAGGACCCCGAGGAGATCGTCGACGCCCTGGAGCGGCTGGCGATCAACGTCCTGTTCGTCATCGGCGGCGACGGGACCATCCGCGGGGCGATGGAGGTCGTGCGGGTCATCGAGGAGCGCGGCCTGAAGATCGCCGTCGTCGGGGTGCCCAAGACCATCGACAACGACATCCCCTACATCGACCAGAGCTTCGGCTTCCAGACGGCGATGTCGGAGGCGACCAAGTCGATCCACGCGGCGAGCGTCGAGGCGCGGTCGGCGCCCGGCGGCGTCGGCCTGGTCAAGCTCATGGGCCGGCACTCGGGGTTCATCGCCTGCTACTCGACGCTGGCCAAGGACGACGCCGACTACGTGCTCATCCCCGAGGTGCCGTTCGCGCTGCAGGGCGAGCACGGCTTCCTCGAGCACCTGCGCCGCCGGGTCGAGGAGCGCGGCCACGCCGTCGTCGTGGTGGCCGAGGGCGCCGGGCAGGAGCACATCGAGGAGCACGAGCCCGGCCGCGACGCGTCGGGCAACGTCCGGCTGGGGGACATCGGGCGGCTGCTGCGCCGGCTGATCACCGAGCACCTCGACGACGCGAAGGTCGAGAACAACGTCCGCTACTTCGACCCCAGCTACGCCATCCGCAGCGTGCCGGCCAACCCCTACGACAGCGCCTACTGCCTGCGGCTGGCGCACGCCGCCGTGCACGCGGCGATGGCCGGCCGCACCGAGGTGATCGTGGCCCGCCGCCGCCGGCGCTTCGTGCACCTCCCGATGGCGCTGGCGGTCAGCCGGCGCAACCACGTCGACCCGCTCGGCGACCTGTGGATGTCGGTGCTCGAGGCCACCGGGCAGCCGGTGCGCTTCGAGTAGGGCTCACCCGCCCGGGTGGGATCCCGGGATCCGGCTCCCCGCCGCCCCCGCGTCTGCCGATGGACCCGTGTCAGGTGCAGCTCACCAGCGACACGAGGGACGGCATGGACACGACGGGACGCTCCACGACGCGACGGGGCCGCCTGGCGCGGGGACTCGCGGCCACCGCGGTCGGCGCGGCCGTCGCCCTCACCCCCGGCGTCGCCGGGGCGGCGCCGAACCGCGCCGACCCGCCCGACGTGGTGCCGCTGGTGGACTGCGTCGTCCGGCACGCCGACGGCAGCTGGACGGCGGTGTTCGGCTACGACAACCGCACCGGGGAGACGGTGGACATCCCGGTCGGCCCGGCCAACCGGGTGACGCCGGCGCCGCTCGGCGAGCCGCAGCCGACCACCTTCGCCCCCGGGGTGCGGCACGGCGTGTTCTCCGTGACCGTCGAGAACGGCGGCGGCCCGATGTGGCACCTGGGCAGCACCGACCTCGCCGCCCGCAAGGCCGACGCGGCGTGCCCGCCCTCGACGCAGATGCCGGCCGAGGGCAACGGCACCGGGCTCGCGATCGGCGTCGCGGTGGCCGGCGGGGTCGGCGCGGTGGTGCTGCGGCGGGCCCGCCGCCGGGCCTGAGCCCTCCCGCGCCCGGCCCCGGCCGGGCCAGGATCACCCCGGGACGGCGCCGCCGTCCCGGGGAGGAGACCGCCATGGCCAACCACGTGTACCGGCTGACCGAGGTCGTCGGCAGCAGCCCGACCGGCATCGACGACGCGATCCGCACCGCGATCGGCAAGGCGTCGCAGACCATCCGGCACGTCGAGTGGTTCGAGGTCCAGGAGGTGCGGGGCCAGGTCGTCGACGGCGACGTCGCGCACGTCCAGGTGACGCTCAAGATCGGGTTCCGCGTCGAGGACTGACCGCCTCGCGTGCGGGCACCGGTCCGGTCCGGCGCGGTGGGACACTGGGGACGTCGGCCGGCGCGGGCCGTCGCACTCCTGCCGTCTGCCCGAGAGACCTGCCGTGATCCTCCCTGAACCCGACACCCGATCCGCCCTGCGCGCGGTGCTCTTCGACATGGACGGCACGCTGGTGGAGTCCGAGCAGCACTGGGGGCACGCTCTGTTCGCCCTCGCCCGGCGCCTGGGCGGTGAGCTGAGCGCCGCCGCCCGCGAGGCCACGGTCGGCACCAGCATGGCGACGTCGATGCGGATCCTGCAGGCCGACCTGGGGATCGAGCGCACCGCCGAGCAGACCCGCGCGGACGTCGCCTGGGTGGAGGAGACGGTCGCCGGCCTGCTCGCCACCGACCTGCACTGGCGGCCCGGCGCACGCGAGCTGCTGGCCGAGGTGCGCGCCGCCGCGCTGCCCACCGCCCTGGTGACGACGACGCCGCGCCGCCTGGCCGACGTGGTCATCGCGCACGTCGAGGGCGCGTTCCCGGACGTGCCGCCGTTCGACCTCACCGTCTGCGGCGACGAGGTGCCCGCCCGCAAGCCCGACCCGGCGCCCTACCTGCAGGCCGCCGCCGCGCTCGGCGTGGACCCGGCGGACTGCGTCGTCGTCGAGGACTCCGCGGCCGGCGTGGCCGCCGGGCTGGCCGCGGGCGCGACCGTCCTCGGCGTGCCCGCGCTGCAGCCGCTGGAGCCCGCGCCGGGCCTGGTGCTGCGCGACACGCTGGCCGGCGTCGGGCTGGCCGACCTGGAGGGGCTGCTGCTCGGGCGGGACACCGCGCCGCGCCGCTGACCCCTCAGCCGGCCGGCACGACCTCCCGGCCGCGGGAGACCACCACCCGCACCCGCGCCAGCGCGGCGACGTCCACGGTGGGGTCGCCGTCGACCAGCAGCAGGTCGGCGTCCAGGCCGGGCGCCAGCCGCCCGGTGCGCCCGCCGAGGCCGCAGGCGGCGGCCGCCACCGAGGTCGCCGTCGCCAGCGCCTCGGGAGCGGGCACCCCGCCGTCGGCGAGCGAGGCGACGGCCCGCGGCAGGAGCCCGTGCGGCTTGCCCGGGGCGATGCCGCAGTCGACGCCGCTGACGACCCGGACGCCCGCGCGGTGCAGGCGGGCCGCGTCGGCGGCGCGCGCCTGCTCGGTCATGTCCAGCCGGTCGATGAGCTCCTGCACCCGGGGCGGCGGCACCGTGCCCTCGGCCAGGCCCAGCGTCGGGCAGACGGCGGTGCCCGCGCGGGCCAGCTGCTCCGCCAGCGCCGGCGGGACGCCCCAGCCGGTGGCGGTCAGGCACGAGCAGTGCTCGATGCCGTCGACGCCGGCGCCCAGCACCTGCCGGACGGCGGTCAGCGCGTGCGCGTGCGCGGTGACCGGCAGCCCCAGCCGGTGCGCCTCCTCGACGACGGCGCGCACCTCGGCGGCGCTGAACTGGCAGGCGGCCATGTCGGTGCCCGCGGTCATCGCCCCGCCGCTGGCCATCAGCTTGACGACGTCCGCGCCCCGCTCGGCGCGCTCGCGGACCGCGGCCCGCAACGCCTCCGCGCCCCGGACCTCGCCGCCCATGCCCGCGCAGTGGCCGGCGGGGCAGGTGAGCGGCGGGCCCGACGCGACCACGGTGGGGCCGTCGGCCGGTGCCCGCTCGACCACCGCCCAGCCGACGTCGCCGAGGTCGCGCACCGCCGTGACCCCGGCGGCCAGGTGCTGCCGGAGGGCGGCGGCCACGATCGCGTCCACCTGCGCCGGCTCCAGCTCGGGGAGCTGGTCGAGGGCGCGGGGGCCGCTGTCGCCGCAGAGGTGCACGTGCGTGTCGACCAGGCCCGGCAGCAGCGTCGTCCCGGGCAGCGCGGTCACGGGGACGCCGTCGGGCGGGGCGGCCCCGGCGGGCGCGACGGCGACGATCCGGCCGTCGTCGACCAGCACCAGGGCCCCGTCGCGCAGCACCCGCTCGCCGTCGAAGGCGTGGTCGGCCCGGTAGCCGCGCATGCCGGCCTCCTGGATGGCGGGGACGCCGACGCTAGGACCGGCCGCGCCGGCCGGTCGACGGGGACCGGCGCGTCTCGCTCCGCCGCGCCGCTCCCGTCCGTTGACCGTTATCCCCAACTCGCGGACCGACCTGCCGGTCGGTGCCACGGCGGCGGAGCGGCGACCGGCGGGACCCTGCCGGGGCCGGTGTCCCGCGATCGTCCCCGCGGGCCGGGCCGGCAGGAGCGGCCCGGTGCCGGGGCGGGAGCGTCAGTCGCGCTCGACGATCGGCAGCGTCGCCCAGCCGGCCCGGGCGGCGGCCTCGGCGGGGAAGGGCGGGGGAGTGCCGCCGAAGGAGGGGCACAGCGCCTGGTGGTCGCACCAGTCGCACAGCCGCGTGCGGTTGGGCCGGAAGTCGCCGGTGGCCACCGCCCGCTCGATCGCCGCCCAGATCGCCAGCAGCGTCCGCTCGAAGCGGACGAGCTCGGCCTCCTCGGGGGCGTAGGTCAGCGCGTCGCCGTCGCCGAGGTAGATGAGCTTGAGCTGGGAGGCCACCACGCCGCGGGTGCGCCACAGCACCAGCGCGTAGAACTTCATCTGGAACAGGGCCTTGGACTCGAACGCCTCGCGCGGCATCGAGCCGGTCTTGTAGTCGACGACCCGCAGCGCGCCGTTGCGGGCGACGTCGAGCCGGTCGACGTACCCGCGCAGCAGCAGCCCGTCGGGCAGCGTCACCTCGACCAGCTGCTCGCGGCCCTCCGGCTGGATGCGGGTGGGGTCCTCCAGGGTGAAGTAGGTCTCCACCAGCTTCCCGGCCGAGTCCAGCCAGGCCTCCAGCGACGGCGGCTCCGCCCCGTCCTCGCCGGCGGTGAACAGCGCCTCGACCTCGGCGTCGGCGCGCAGCTCGTCCCACGCCGGCGCCACCAGCCCGCGGGCCGCCTCGACGGTCCGCTCGGCCGGCGGCAGGTCGTAGAGCCGCTCCAGGACCGCGTGCACCAGCGTGCCGCGCACCGCCGCGGCGCTCTTCCTCTCCGGCAGCCGGTCGATGGTGCGGAAGCGGTAGAGCAGCGGGCAGGTCTTGAAGTCCGCCGCGCGGCTGGGCGACAGCGAGGGCCGGCGCGGCGCCTTCTCCCCGGCGGGAGCCGGCTCGCCGCCGTCGGACGCCGTGCCGGGGAAGACCGTGCCGCCGCGTGCCGGGTCCTGCGCCACTGCCGTCATGCGTCCGACGCTACGACGCTCCTCCGACAGTTCCGAGCGCCCGCGCCGGACGGACCCGTCCCGCCGCTGGCCTAGGCTGGCCGCCCGTGGAACCGCAGCCCGAGCCCAGCCAGAACGCGACGAGCGCCGCCCCCGCCGCCGGGCCGCTGCCCGTGGACACCAACGCGGACGGGGAGCGGCCGGCCGCCGTCACCGCCCGCGTGCCGGGCGCCTTCGCCGTCGGCGACCGGGTGCAGCTCACCGACCCCAAGGGCCGGCTGCACACCGTCGTCCTCGAGCCCGGCAAGCAGTTCCACACCCACCGCGGGGCCATCGCCCACGACGACCTCATCGGCGCGCCGGAGGGCTCGGTCGTGCACTCCACGGCCAACACCGGCTACCTGGCGTTCCGGCCCCTGCTGGCCGACTTCGTGCTGTCCATGCCGCGCGGCGCCCAGGTCATCTACCCCAAGGACGCCGCGCAGATCGTCGGCAGCGGGGACATCGGGCCCGGGATGCGGGTCCTCGAGGCCGGCGCCGGGTCGGGCGCGCTCACCTGCTCGCTGCTGCGCGCCGTCGGCGCGTCGGGCCGGGTCACCAGCTACGAGCGGCGCGAGGACTTCGCCGACGTCGCCCGCGGCAACGTCGGCGCCTTCTTCGGCGGCGTGCCGGACACCTGGGACCTGCGCCTGGGCGACCTCGCCGACCACCCCGCCGACGAGGTCGTCGACCGGGTGGTCCTGGACATGCTCGAGCCGTGGGCGGTGCTCCCCACCGTGGCCGCGGCGCTGCGGCCCGGCGGCGTCCTCGTCGGCTACGTGGCGACGGTCACCCAGCTGTCCACCTACGTCGAGGCGCTGCGCGCGCAGGGCGTGTGGACCGAGCCCTACGCGTGGGAGTCGCTGGTCCGCCCGTGGCACGCCGTCGGCCTCGCGGTGCGCCCCGAGCACCGCATGGTCGCGCACACCGCGTTCCTCGTGACCGCCCGCCGGCTGGCCGAGGGCGTGGTCGCTCCGGTCCGCCAGCGGCGCCCCCAGAAGTAGCCCCGCCGGGGGGAGTCGCGCCCCGGCGAGTGCCCGGCACGGTGTCGGCAGGCGTGTATAGATTTGCCTCCTGGCTCCCCCCGATGTGCGGAGGTGCGCGATGGGCCCCGGTCCTGTCAGCGGTCCCGACGAGTTCCGAGCGCGGCGCGAACGTGACGTCTCCGCCCTGCTCTCCCAGATCTCCTACCTTGAGGAGGAGATCGGTCTCCTGCGCCGCAAGGTGGCCGACAGCCCCCGGCAGGTGCGGGCGCTCGAGGAGCGGATCGCCGAGGCGGAGGGCCGCGCGGCCTTCCTCTCCGAGCGCAACGACAAGCTCGCCGGCACCCTGCGCGAGGCCCGGGAGCAGCTGCTCACGCTCAAGGAGGAGATCGACCGGCTCGGTCAGCCGCCGTCGGGCTACGGGGTCTACCTCGGGCGGCACGACGACGGCACGGTCGACGTCTTCACCGGCGGCCGCAAGCTGCGCGTCTCGGTGTCCCCGGCCGTGGAGGCCGAGGAGCTGCGGCCCGGCCAGGAGGTCATGCTCAACGAGGCGATGAACGTCGTCGAGGCGCTCGGCTACGAGAAGCAGGGCGACGTCGTCATGCTCAAGGAGCTGCTGGAGCCGATCGACGGCGTGACGCCGCGGGCCCTGGTCATCGGCCACACCGACGAGGAGCGGGTGGTCTACCTGGCCGACTCGCTCACCGGCCAGCCGCTGCGGGTCGGCGACTCGCTGCTGCTGGAGTCGCGGTCGGGCTACGTGTACGAGCGGATCCCCAAGAGCGAGGTCGAGGAACTCGTCCTCGAGGAGGTCCCTGACATCGACTACTCCGACATCGGCGGCCTGGCCCGGCAGATCGAGCAGATCCGCGACGCCGTCGAGCTGCCGTTCCTGCACGCGGACCTGTTCCGCGAGTACGAGCTGCGCCCGCCGAAGGGCATCCTGCTCTACGGCCCGCCCGGCTGCGGCAAGACGCTCATCGCCAAGGCGGTGGCCAACTCGCTGGCCAAGAAGGTCTCCGCGGTGAAGGGGGAGGGGCAGGCCAAGTCCTACTTCCTCAACATCAAGGGTCCGGAGCTGCTCAACAAGTACGTCGGCGAGACGGAGCGGCACATCCGGCTGGTGTTCCAGCGGGCCCGGGAGAAGGCCGGCGAGGGCACCCCGGTCATCGTGTTCTTCGACGAGATGGACTCGATCTTCCGCACCCGCGGGTCGGGCGTGTCCTCCGACGTCGAGTCGACGATCGTCCCGCAGCTGCTCAGCGAGATCGACGGCGTCGAGGGCCTGGAGAACGTCATCGTCATCGGCGCCTCCAACCGCGAGGACATGATCGACCCGGCGATCCTGCGGCCCGGCCGGCTGGACGTGAAGATCAAGATCGAGCGGCCCGACGCCGAGGCCGCGCGCGACATCTTCAGCAAGTACCTGACGCCGACGCTGCCCATCCACGCCGACGACCTCGCCGAGAACGGCGGCAGCGCCGAGGCCACCATCCAGGCGATGATCCAGCGCACCGTCGAGCGGATGTACACCGAGAGCGAGGAGAACCGCTTCCTCGAGGTCACCTACGCCAACGGGGACAAGGAGGTCCTGTACTTCAAGGACTTCAACTCCGGCGCCATGCTGCAGAACATCGTCGACCGGGCCAAGAAGATGGCCATCAAGGAGAACCTGGAGACGGGGACGGCGGGCCTGCGGGTCGGCCACCTGATGCAGGCCTGCGTCGACGAGTTCAAGGAGAACGAGGACCTGCCCAACACCACCAACCCCGACGACTGGGCGCGGATCTCGGGCAAGAAGGGCGAGCGGATCGTCTACATCCGCACGCTGATCAGCGGCAAGGGCAGCGACTCCGGCCGCGCCATCGACACCGCGACCAACACCGGCCAGTACCTGTAGTCCGGCCCGGCCGCCGGTGGCCCGGCTCCCCGTCGCGGGAGCCGGGCCACCGGCGCGGTCAGCCCAGCCGGGCGGCCAGCGCGCGCAGGTGCGCTCCGCCGGCGGCCTCGTAGGTGGCACCCGGCACCGTGCGCACCGGATACGGCCGGTGGAGCGGCGCCCGGGGGCCGACGTCGACGTGGACGACGTCGAACCCGAGGCCGTGCAGGTGGTCGGCCATCGCGTAGTCGGTGGCGGAGTCCCCGACGGTGTGCCAGAGCCGGGGGAGGGGCCCGTCGGCCCGCAGCAGCTCCAGCGCGCGCCGGGCCCCCCGGGCCTTGCCCGCGAGCACCGACTCCACGTCGGTCGCGATCACCGACGGGTCGATCCGCCACGGCGTCCGGCCCGCCGCGTCGGGGTGGTCGCGGTCGCCCAGCCGCACGCCGAGTCCCGCGGTCACCAGGCCGGCGAGCAGGTCGGCGTCGAAGGCCCGCTGCCGCTCGGCGTAGACGGCGGCCGGGACGTCGGTGCGCGCCTCCACCGTGGCCATCGTCCGCTTCGTGTCGTCGAGGAACACCGCGTCGCCGTAGCCGTCGCCCACCAGGTCGGCGAGCAGGGCGCGGCAGACGTCGGGGACGGCGAGGGCGGGGTCGACGTGGACCTCGCCCGCCCCGTCCGGGCCCGCCGACGTCCAGACGCCGCCCTTCTCGCAGACCGCGTGCAGCCGGGCCCCGCCCGGCAGGCCGGCCGCGGCCAGCGGCGCCAGGACGCGCTCGCCGACGAACTCCGCCGACCGGCCGGTGTTGAGCACCACGGGGACGCCCGCGGCCAGCAGCGCCCGCAGGTCCTCCAGCAGCGCCGGGGCGACCGTCCGGGTCACCGGGCTGGCGACCGGGCCGTCGACGTCGAGCAGCAGGCCCAGGGGTGGCGGTCTCACCCGGTCATCCTCGCGTCCGGCGACCGCGGCCTAGGCTCGGGGCATGAGCGTCCGGCGGGTCATGGGCACCGAGGTGGAGTACGGCATCTCGGTGCCCGGGCAGCCCACCGCCAACCCGACCACCCTGTCCAGCCAGGTGGTCAACGCCTGGGCCGTCGCCGACGCCCCGACCCGCCGCCGCCCGCGCTGGGACTTCGAGGAGGAGTCGCCGCTGCGCGACGCCCGCGGCTTCGACCTGTCCCCGGCGCAGGCCCTGGACCACACCGACCTCGACGAGGACTCGGGGATGGCCAACGTCATCCTCACCAACGGCGCCCGGCTCTACGTCGACCACGCGCACCCGGAGTACTCGACGCCGGAGGTCACCAACCCCCGCGACGTCGTCCTCTGGGACAAGGCGGGGGAGCGGGTGATGGCCGAGGCGGCCCGCCGGGCCGCGCGCATCCCCGGCACCCAGCCGATCCAGCTGTACAAGAACAACACCGACGGCAAGGGCGCCAGCTACGGCGCGCACGAGAACTACCTGATGGACCGGCGGACGCCGTTCATCGACATCATCCGCGGCCTGATCCCGTTCTTCGTGACCCGGCAGGTGTTCGCCGGCGCCGGCCGCGTGGGCATCGGCACCGAGGGCCGCACCCAGGGCTTCCAGATCTCCTCCCGGGCGGACTTCTTCGAGGTCGAGGTGGGCCTGGAGACGACGCTCAAGCGGCCGATCATCAACACCCGCGACGAGCCGCACGCCAACCCCGACGAGTACCGCCGCCTGCACGTGATCATCGGCGACGCCAACCTCGCCGAGCTGTCGACCTACCTCAAGGTCGGGACGACGTCGCTGGTGCTGGCGATGATCGAGGCGCGGGCGCTGCGCGAGGACCTCTCGCTCGAGGAGCCGGTCGCCACGCTGCAGGCGGTCAGCCACGACCCGTCGCTGGCCACGCAGGTGCGGCTGCGCGACGGGCGGCGGATGACCGCGCTCGACCTGCAGCGCGTCTACCTCGACCACGCCGAGCGCTTCGTCGACCGGAACGGGGAGGCCGACGGGCAGACCACCGACGTGCTGCGCCGCTGGGCCGAGGTCCTCGACGACCTCGGCACCGACCCGATGCGCCTGGCCGACCGGCTGGACTGGCCGGCCAAGCTGCGGCTGCTGGAGGGCTACCGCTCCCGCGACGGGCTGTCCTGGGGCGACTCGCGGCTGCAGCTGGTGGACCTGCAGTACTCCGACGTCCGCCCCGAGAAGGGGCTCTACCACCGGCTGGTGGCCCGCGGCTCGATGCAGCGGCTGCTCACCGACGACGAGGTGACCCGGGCGATGGTCACCCCGCCGGCCGACACCCGCGCCTTCTTCCGCGGCGAGTGCCTGCGGCGCTTCCCGGCGCAGGTGGCCGCGGCGTCGTGGGACTCCGTGGTGTTCGACCTCGGCCGGGAGAACCTGGTGCGCATCCCGACGATGGAGCCGCTGCGCGGCACCCGCGACCACGTGGGCCTGCTGTTCGAGTCCACGGCGAGCGCGCAGGAGCTGGTCGACACCATCACCGGCTCCTAGTGGCCGCCCCGGTCCAGGTCGCCCGGGCGCTGGCCGAGGACCTGCTCGCGCCCGCGGCCGCCGACGTCGACGCCACCGGCGTCCTCCCGCGCGGCCACCTCGACGCGCTCGCCGCCGCCGGGCTGTACGGCCTGGTGGGGCCCGCGGAGGCCGGCGGCCTGGACGGCGACGGCGCGACGCTGGCGGCCGTGGTCGAGGAGCTGGCGGCCGGCGACCTCGCCACCGCGTTCGTGTGGCTGCAGCACCACGGCGTCGTCGGGCGGCTGGCCGCCTCCGGGGCGCACCCGGAGCTGCTGGCCGGCCTGTGCGCCGGGCGGCGGCGGGCCGGGATCGCGCTGCAGGCCGCGACCCGCCCGGACGCCCCGCCCGTGACGCTGCGCCGGGACGGCGGCGACCTCGTGCTCGACGGCGCGGTGCCGTGGGTGACCGGCTGGGGTCTGGTCGACGTGCTGCTGGTGGCCGCCCGCGACGGCGACGACGTCGCGTTCCTGCTGGCCGACGCGGTGGAGGGGCCGACGCTCGCGGCGGTGCCGCAGCCGCTGGTGGCGGTGCAGGCCAGCGCGACGGTCGAGCTGCACCTGCGCGGCCACCGGGTGCCCGCCGGCCGGCTGCTGGGTGCGACCCCGCTGGCCGGGGTCCGGGCGGGCGACGCGGCCGGGCTGCGGCTCAACGGCTCGCTGGCGCTGGGGCTGGTCCGGCGGTGCGCCCGGCTGGTCGGCTCCTCCCCCCTGGACGACGACCTGACCGACGCGCGCGCCCGGCTCGACGCGGCCGGTCCGGGCGAGCTCCCGGAGGCGCGGGCCGCCGCGGCGGCCCTGGCGCACCGGGCGGCCGGGGCGCTGGTGGTGGCGACGGGCAGCGGCGCCGCGCGCGCCGGCTCCGTGGCCGAGCGGACGGCGCGCGAGGCGGTGTTCCTGCTCGTGTTCGGCTCGCGCCCGGCGATCCGCGCGTCGCTGCTGGCGCGGCTGGGCGCGGCCCGCTGAGGCCGCCGGGTGTCGGTACGTGCGGGTAGTTTCGGCAGCAGCACGCACTCGGCGCGCACCAGGGGAGGGCACATGGCCACCAGGGACACCGGCGGGCAGCAGCGGGCCACGCGCACGCGCGAGGAGAGCGACGAGGTCGAGGCCTCGGTCGACACCGAGGTCGCCGAGCGGCACAAGGAGATGTCCGAGGACGTCGACGCCATCCTCGACGAGATCGACGACGTCCTCGAGGAGAACGCCGAGGAGTTCGTGAGGAGCTACGTGCAGAAGGGCGGAGAGTAGCCGTCTGGCTACCTGAAGTCATAGCTGCCCGGGGTGAAGACCTGTCCCGAGTGCGGCGCGACGAAGGCGGACGAGGAGTTCGGCCGGAACCGGACGCAGCCGGACGGGCTCTCCTTTTACTGCCTGAGCTGCAACCGCGCGCGGAGCAGGGAGTGGTACCGGAACGCCCGTCGTTGCGAGGGTCGCGAGGTCCGGGACCACTCATGGGTGCCCGACGGCTTCCGGTGGTGTCCGTCCTGCCGGAAGGCGGTCGCACACGAGGACTACGTGCGGAGTGCGACGACAGCGTCGGGGTTCGGCAGCAGGTGCAAGCCCTGCAAACGCGAGGCGGACATGAACCGCTACTACGCCCAGCGCTACGGCCTGGACCGAGCGGGGATCGACGACCTGCGTGCCAAGCAGTCCGACAGGTGCGCCCTCTGTGGTGATCCCCGGCCCGGCCACATCGACCACGACCACGCGACGAACCTGACGCGGGCGTTGTTGTGCGAGCGGTGCAACCTCGCACTGGGCCTCTTCCGGGACGACCCCTCCTTGATGAGAGCCGCTGCCGACTACGTCGAGCTGCACCGGGTCCGGGCACGGAAGGCGACCGGCTCCCACGAGGAGGCCGGTCGGATGCTGCGCCGGCTCCTGGGCGGTGGGAGCCCGGCCGGCGGCGCCTGACGGACGTTCTACCGGCGGGGTCGCCGCCCCGGAGCCGTGCTGACGCGCGCCCCGGGTGGCCTGCCAGCCGCGCCGGTAGGGTCGGCGACGAGCCGCCGCGGCACGTCCGCGGCACGTCGAGGAGCACCCCGCGAGGGGCGCGGAGAGGGTGGACGGGTTGACCCAGTCGCACACCGGCCGGAGCGGCTTCCCGCCCGCCTACCTGGACCGGGTGGGCTCCTCGTTCACCGACTTCCTCGCCCAGGCGGCCCCCGACCTGCTGCCCGGGCGGCGCCCGCTGCCGTCGGTGCACGCCGGCGACCTCACCCCGCACGGCACCACGATCGTCTCCGTCACCTACGACGGCGGCGTCCTCATGGGCGGCGACCGCCGGGCCACCATGGGCAACCTGATCTCCAGCCGCGACATCGAGAAGGTGTACCCGGCCGACACCTGGTCGGTGATCGGCATCGCCGGCGCCGCGGGCATCGCGATCGAGATGGTCCGGCTCTACCAGGTCGAGCTCGAGCACTACGAGAAGATCGAGGGGCTGACCCTCAGCCTCGACGGCAAGGCCAACCGGCTGGCCCAGATGATCCGCGGCAACCTCGGCGCCGCGCTGCAGGGCCTGGCCGTGGTCCCGCTGTTCGCCGGCTTCGACCTCGACGCCGCTCCCGGCGCCAGCCCGGGCCGGATCTTCAGCTACGACGTCACCGGCGGGAACTACGAGGAGCGCGGCTACGCCGCCGTCGGCTCCGGCTCGCTGTTCGCCCGGAACTCGCTGAAGAAGACCTGGCGGCCGGGGCTGAGCGGCGAGGACGCCACCCGCAGCCTGGTCGAGGCCCTCTACGACGCCGCCGACGACGACTCGGCCACCGGCGGCCCCGACCCGGTGCGCCGGCTGTACCCGATCGTCTACCGCGTCGACGCCGAGGGCGCCGTCCGCCTGACCGACGACGAGGTCGCCGCCGTCGCGAAGACCATCGTCGACGAGCGGGCCGCCGCCGAGGGGCAGGGCTGAGCGCCATGACCATGCCGTACTACGCCTCGCCCGAGCAGCTCATGCGCGACCGCTCGGAGTACGCCCGCAAGGGCATCTCCCGCGGCCGCAGCGTCGCCGTCCTCACCTACGCCGACGGCGTGCTGTTCATCGCCGAGAACCCCAGCTCCACGCTGCACAAGGTCGGCGAGATCTACGACCGGATCGGCTTCGCCGCGGTCGGCCGGTACAGCGAGTTCGAGAGCCTGCGGGTGGCCGGCGTGCGCCTGGCCGACGTCCGCGGCTACTCCTACAACCGCCGCGACGTCACCGGCCGGGTCATCGCCAACGCCTACGCGCAGACCCTCGGGGCGATCTTCACCGAGCAGATGAAGCCCTACGAGGTGGAGCTCTGCGTCGCCGAGGTCGGCGAGACCGCCGAGCAGGACCAGCTGTACCGGCTGACCTTCGACGGGTCGGTCGTCGACGAGCCGGACTTCGTGGTCATGGGCGGGCAGGCCGAGGCCGTCACCGGCCGCCTGCGGGAGGACTTCCGCTCCGGCATGGCGCTGCGCGACGCGCTGATGACCGGCGTCCGCGCGCTGTCGGCGTCCAGCCCCGCGATGTCGGGCAACGGCGACGGCGGCCTGCTGCCGGCCGGCCAGCTCGAGGTCGCCGTCCTGGACCGCCGCCGGCCCAAGCGGGCCTTCCGCCGGGTCGTCGGCGCGGCGCTGGGCACCCTGCTCGGCGACCGCAGCGCCGGCGAGGCCGCCCCCGAGGGCACCACCCACGCGCACGTCCCCAGCGCGCCGCAGCCGGGCACCCCGGCCGGTCTCGGCGACCCCGCCGCGCCGGACACCGCCGGCGGCACCGGCGGGTCGGGTGAGGGCAGCGGCCCCCAGCCGGGCCCGGCCGACGGCGTCGGCGGCGGCACCGACGGGAGCAGCTGACCGGCGCCGTCGAAGGGACGCCCGGGAACCGGCCGGAGTCGCATCCGGCGCCTAGGCTCGGTCCGTGGACCGACGGATCTTCGGGATCGAGACCGAGTACGGCGTCACGTGCACCTTCCGCGGGCAGCGGCGGCTGTCCCCGGACGAGGTGGCCCGCTACCTGTTCCGGCGGGTCGTGTCGTGGGGGCGCAGCTCCAACGTGTTCCTGCGCAACGGCTCGCGGCTGTACCTCGACGTCGGCAGCCACCCCGAGTACGCCACCGCCGAGTGCGACGACCTCACCGAGCTCGTCGTCCACGACAAGGCCGGTGAGCGGATCCTCGAGGGCCTGCTGGTCGACGCCGAGCAGCGGCTGGCCGAGGAGGGCGTCACCGGCGACATCTACCTGTTCAAGAACAACACCGACTCGGCGGGCAACAGCTACGGCTGCCACGAGAACTACTGCGTCGGCCGGCACGGGGAGTTCTCCCGGCTGGCCGACGTGCTCATCCCGTTCCTGGTCAGCCGGCAGCTGATCGTCGGCGCGGGCAAGGTGCTGCAGACCCCGCGCGGGGCGATCTACTGCGTCAGCCAGCGCGCCGAGCACATCTGGGAGGGCGTGTCCTCGGCGACCACCCGCTCGCGGCCGATCATCAACACCCGCGACGAGCCGCACGCCGACGCCGAGCGGTACCGGCGGCTGCACGTGATCGTCGGTGACTCGAACATGAACGAGACGACGACGCTGCTCAAGGTCACCATCACCGACCTGGTGCTGCGGATGATCGAGGCCGGCGTGCCGATCCGGGACATGGCGCTGGAGAACCCGATCCGCGCCATCCGGGAGATCAGCCACGACGTCACCGGCCGCCGGAAGGTGCGCCTGGCCAACGGCCGGGAGATGAGCGCGCTGGAGATCCAGGGGGAGTACCACTCGCGCGCCGCGGAGTTCGTCGACCGGGAGGGCTTCGGCCCGGTGCACCGGCAGATGCTGGAGCTGTGGGGGCGGGTGCTCAAGGCCGTCGACACCGAGGACCTCTCCCTCATCGACCGGGAGATCGACTGGGCCACCAAGCTGTCGCTGATCGAGCGGTACCGGGGCAAGCGGGGCCTGTCGCTGTCCTCGCCGCGGGTGGCCCAGATGGACCTGGCCTACCACGACATCTCCCGCCGGCGCGGGCTGTACTACCTGCTCGAGCGCAACGGCCAGGTGGAGCGGGTGGCGCACGAGCCGCGGGTGTTCGAGGCCAAGAACGTGCCGCCGCAGACCACCCGGGCCAAGCTGCGCGGGGAGTTCATCCGCAAGGCCCAGGAGAAGCGGCGCGACTTCACCGTCGACTGGGTGCACCTCAAGCTCAACGACCAGGCCCAGCGCACCGTGCTGTGCAAGGACCCGTTCAAGAGCGTCGACGAGCGCGTGGAGAAGCTCATCGCGTCGATGTGACCGGACACGTCCGCGGACCCGCCCGGGCGGGTCCGCGGACCTGCCCGGTCAGGCCTCGTCGGGCAGGGGCACCCGGACGGCGGCGTAGCGGCCGGCGGCCGCGGCGGCGAGGAAGTAGGCGCGCTCCTCGGGCCAGCCGCGGCCCATCGTCGACAGCGTCACCGGCGACAGCTGCAGCGCCTCGTCCAGCCCCTCGACGTCGACCCACACCACCCGGTTGCGCTCGGGCTGGCCGGCCAGGTCCTCCTCGACCTGCCGGCCGAGCTCCGAGCCCAGCCCGCGCGGGGCCACCAGCGTCACCCCGGCCAGGGCCACCCGGCCGAACGCGGTCAGCGAGTGGTGGGAGACGCCGCGGTGGCGGGGGCGCGGGTCGGCGTCGGAGATCCGCAGGGCGCCGATCGGCTCCCCGCCGAGCACGCTGACGGCGTTGCACGCCTCCCCGGCCGCGACCCCGGAGAAGCCCCAGGGAGTGCCGGTGCCCAGGTTGCCCGGCCCCTGGGTGACCACGGCGACGTCCGCGCCGAGCACGTGCCTCGCGGCGAGCAGGCCGGTGTGCAGGGTGACCGCCTCCAGGTCGCCGCCGAAGGCCTGCCCCACGGTGACCACCCCGGCCAGCGACGGCGCCAGCGTGTGCAGCGTCCGGGAGAACCCGGCCACCAGGGCGCCGCCGTCGGTCATGACGTAGGCGACCCGGAGGTCGGGGTCGGTGGCGAACAGGCCGATGAGCACGGCCGGCAGCGCCGAGTGCAGGTCCGCGACGACGACCGGCATCCCGCCCAGGTCCTCGGCCGCGGCGATGGTGTCGTGGTGCTCGGTGCCCTGCTCGTCCACGCCCTGCACGCTGACCTGCAGCGGGGTGTACCGGGCCTTGACCAGGTGGCCGGGGCCGGTGGGGTCCGGCGGCAGCCGGTCGGGGACGGCGACGACGAGCGCGTACCCGCCGGTGCCCAGCCGCTGCGCCCACGCGGTGGTGTTGAGCAGCACCTCGTCGCCGACCTCGGGCACCCCCACCAGCGACGGGTGCGCCAGCGAGCGCACCGCGCCGTCGCCGGGCACCTCGACGGTGAGCTCCAGCGCGTCGCGCCAGCTCCTCCCGGTCGCGGTCACCGTGCCGCGTCGCCAGCGGATCCGTTGCGCAGTCGTCCGTTCCCCCACGGGGCGAGCGTAAGGACCCCGGTGCCCCCCGCGCCCCCGTGGCTCCCCGCAGGGGCCCGCTGCGCGCGTGCGAGCAGCGGGGGCCAGGCGGTCCTGTGTCTAGGCTGGGGCGCGTGTCGGCGAAGCGGGCGGAGCGGCTGGTCAACCTGGTCATCGCGCTGCTGGGCACCCGCCAGTACGTGACGGCGGCGCGGATCCGGGCGACCGTCCCCGGTTACGAGCCCGACGACGGCACCGCCCGCGCCGACGAGGCGTTCAAGCGGATGTTCGAGCGGGACAAGGCCGACCTGCGCGAGATGGGCATCCCGCTGGAGACCGGCCGCACCAGCGTCTTCGACACCGAGGACGGCTACCGCATCGCCCGCGCCGACTACGAGCTGCCCGAGATCACCCTCACCGGCGAGGAGGCCGCCGCCGTCGGCCTGGCGCTGCGGCTGTGGGAGTCCGCGCAGCTGGCCGGGGCCGCGCACAGCGCGCTGGTGAAGCTGCGCGCCGCCGGCGTCGACGTCGACCCGACCCGGCTGCCGATCCAGCCGCGGCTGGACTCCGACGAGCCGGCGTTCGAGCCCTGCTACGCCGCCGCCCGCGACCGCCGGGTGCTGCAGTTCGACTACCGCCGTCCCGACGAGGACGCCCCGGCCCGCCGGCACGTGCAGCCCTGGGGCGTCGTCGCCTGGCACGGCCGCTGGTACCTGGTGGGGCTGGACCTGGACCGGCAGGCCCCGCGGGTGTTCCGGCTGTCCCGGGTGGTCGGCACGCCGCGGGCGACCGGGCCGGAGAACGCCTTCGAGCCGCCGCCGGACCTCGACCTCGCCGGGATCGTCGCCGGCCAGTTCGGCGGCCGGGGCGAGGAGCAGCTGGTGGTCGTGCGCGCCCGCCCGGGCACCGCCGTCGGGCTGCGCCGCTGGGCGACCCCGCTGGGCGCCGGCCCGGACGGGGAGGACCGGCTGCAGCTGCGCACCACGGAGCCGTGGCGGCTGGCCGACCAGCTGACCGCCTACGGCCCCGACGTGGTCGTCGAGTCCCCGGCGGCGGTCCGCGACGCGGTCGTCGAGCGGCTGACCCGCCTGGCCGCCATGGGGGAGCGATGACCAGCCCGGCCACCAACGAGCGGATGACCCGGCTGCTCTCGCTCGTCCCGTACCTCACCGCCCGGCCCGAGGGCGTGCCGCTGGCCGAGGTGGCCCGCGACTTCGGCGTGCCCGAGCGGCAGCTGCGCCGCGACCTCGAGCTGCTGTGGATGTGCGGCCTGCCCGGCTACGGCCCCGGCGACCTCATCGACCTGTCCTTCGAGGGCGACCGGGTGCGGGTCACCTTCACCGCCGGGATGGTCCGCCCGCTGCGGCTGACCACCGACGAGGCGGTCGCGCTGGTGGTGGCGCTGCGCACGCTGCTGGACCTGCCCGGGCTGGCCGAGCAGGAGGCGGTGAGCCGGGCGCTGGCCAAGGTGTCGGCCGCCGCCGGGCACGCCGCCGAGCGGGTCACCCCGGTGGCGCTCAGCGTCGACGCCCGCGAGCAGGCGCTCGCCGTCGTCCGGCAGGGGCTCGAGCGGGGCCGGGCGCTGCACCTGCACTACTACGTGCCCACCCGCGACGAGCGCACCGAGCGGACCGTCGACCCGATGCGGCTGCTGCTGGTCGACGGCCGCTGGTACCTGGAGGCGTGGTCGCGGGAGGTGGCCGGCGTCCGGCTGTTCCGGCTGGACCGCATCGACGACGTCGAGGTGCTCGACGAGCCGGCCGCCCCGCCGCCGCAGGCCGCGCCGCGGGACGTGGAGTCCGGCCTGTACCAGCCCGCGCCCGGCGCGCCGGTGGTGCGGCTGCGGCTGGCCCGCACCGCCCGCTGGGTGGCCGAGTACTACCCGGTGGAGGACGTCCGCGAGGTGGAGGACCCGCCGGGTGGGCTGGCGGTCGCGCTGCGCACCCACGACCTGGCCTGGGCGCGCCGGCTGGTCGCGTCCCTGGGCGGCGCGGCGACCGTCGACGAGCCGGCGGAGCTCGCCGCGGCGGTCGCCGCCGACGCGCGCGCGGCCCTCGCCCGGTACGGCGCCTGAGCCCCGGCGCCTAGGCTCGCGCCGTGCTGCTGCTCGTCGTGTGGATCGCCGCCGTCGTCGTGTCGCTGGTCGTCCTCGGCTCGATCGGGTACGGCCTGGTCGGGGCGTTCCGGCGGCTGGGCCGGGAGCTGCAGGCCGCCGAGCGGGAGGTGCGGCCGGTGCTCGAGCAGGCCGCGGCCACCGCCGCCCGCGCCGCCGCGCTGCAGGCCGGTGAACGGCCCGCGGACGCGCGCTGAACCGACGGCGGCCGTCCGCCGGGCGCCCCGGGGACGCACCCCTCCCGGCGTAGCATCAGGCACGCCTGCTGAACCTGGAGGACACATGTCTCTCGGTGCGCCCGAGATCATCCTGATCATCCTCGCGATCCTGCTGCTGTTCGGGTACAAGAAGCTGCCCGACGCCTCGCGCTCGCTGGGCCGCTCGCTGCGCATCTTCAAGGGCGAGATGAAGGGCATGAAGGACGACGACCGCACCGCGGGCCCGTCCGCGGCGCTGCCGCCGGCCGCGCTCGACGCCGCCGACCGGGACCGGCGCGCCCAGCTCGAGGCCGAGGCGGCCGCCGCCGAGGCCCGCGCCGCCGAGCTGCGGGCGCGCGCCGCGCAGCCCGGCGCCGCCGACGCCCGCTGACCGCCTCCCGGGGCAGCGACGTGAGCGGTCCCTCCCTGCGCCGCCGCCGGCGGCGGGCGCCGCGGGACCCCGAGGCGACGATGACCCTCGTCGCGCACCTCACCGAGCTGCGCAACCGCGTCGCCAAGGCCCTGCTGGCGCTCGCGCTGGGCACCGTCGTCGGCTTCCTCTGGTACGACCACGGGCTGCTGACCTTCCTCAGCGAGCCCTACTGCTCGCTGCCCGCCGACCTGCGCTTCCAGGGCGACGAGAGCTGCTCGCTGGTGGTCCTCGACGTCTTCGGCGGGGTGCTGCTGCGGCTGAAGATCGGCCTGATCGCCGGGGCGGTGCTGTCCAGCCCGTTCTGGCTGTGGCAGCTGTGGGCGTTCATCACCCCGGGGCTCAAGCGCAACGAGAAGCGCTACGCGATCACCTTCGTCGCCGTCTCCACGACGCTGTTCGCCCTCGGCGCGGTGCTGGCCTACGTCACCCTCTACAAGGGCCTGGAGCTGCTGCTGGAGCTCGCCGGTGACGAGGTGGCCTTCCAGCTGACCGCGCCGGACTACCTCGGCTTCGTGATCAGCCTGCTGGTCGCCTTCGGGCTGAGCTTCGAGCTGCCGCTGATCGCGGTGGCGCTGAACCTGGTCGGCGTCCTCTCGCACGCCGCGCTGGCGCGCAGCCGGCGGTGGATCTTCTTCCTGACCATCGTCTTCGCCGCGTTCGTCACCCCCACCCAGGACCCGTTCACCATGCTCGCCATGGCGCTGCCGATGGTGGTGCTGTTCGAGCTGGCCATCCAGGTCGCCCGGTTCGTGGACCGGCGCCGGGCCCGCCGGGAGGCGGTGCAGCACTTCCACGACGTGCCCGACGACGACGCCTCCCCGCTGGACGCGCGGCCCTCCGACCTCGACGCCGCCCCGACCCGCCGCGAGGACCTGCTGCCCGGCGCCGCCCCGGCGGACACCTCCCGCCGCTGAGCCGCGCCGGGGCCCCGCGGCCCCGGGCGGCTCGACCGGCCTCCGACCGGCGCGGTCTTCGCCGCGGGGAGGGTGCGGCGGCCCCGGGGGCGGGCCGTAGCCTGGGCCGCCGCCCGCCGGAGGCGCAGGGGAGGAGACCCGGGTGGACGTCGCCGTCCTCGTCAGCGCCGCCGCCGGCCGGGGCCGCGCCCGCACCGTGTCCGCGGCCGTCCTCGACGCGCTGCGCCGGGGCGGGCTCACCCCCACGGTGCTCGCGGCCGGCACCCGCGCCGAGGCCGAGCGGGCCGCGGCCGGCGCGGTGGCGGCCGGCACCGGCGCCGTCGTCGCGATCGGCGGGGACGGCGCCGTGCACGCCGCGCTGCAGGCGGTCGCCGGCACCGGCACGCCGCTGGCCGTCGTCCCGGCCGGCACCGGCAACGACCTGGCGCTCGCCCTCGGCGTGCCGCCCGAGCCGGTCACCGCCGCCACCGCGGCCGCCGCGGACCTGCGGGAGGGCGTGGTGCGGGCCCTCGACGCCGGCCGCACCGCCGGGCGCTGGTGGGCCACCGTGCTGTGCTGCGGCTTCGACTCGGCGGTCACCGACCGGGCCAACCGGCTGCGCTGGCCGCGCGGGCCGCGCCGCTACGACGTCGCGATCCTCGCCGAGCTGGCCCGGCTGCGGCCCCGCGAGGTCACCCTGACCCTGGACGGGGAGGCGCGGACGCTGCCGGTCACGCTGGTCGCCGTCGGCAACACCGCCTGGTACGGCGGGGGCATGCGGGTGTGCCCGGCCGCCGACCCCGCCGACGGCCGGCTCGACGTCACCGTGGTGGGGCCGGTGTCGCGCCGGGAGCTGGTGCGCACCCGGCCGCGGCTGACGGAGGGCACGCACGTCGGGCACCCCGCCGTCACGGTGCACCGCGCCGCGCGGGTGGAGCTCGCCGGCGTGGGGCTGACCACCTGCGCCGACGGGGAGCCGGTGGCCGCGCTGCCGGTGCGCGCCGAGGCGGTGCCCGGCGCGCTGCGGATCGTGGGCTCCGGGCGTCCCTGACGGCCCCGGGGAGCGCACCGCCGGCGGGTCGACCGTTATCCCCAACTGAGCCCCCGACCGGCCGGTGGCGCGTCCCGCGGGGGGAGGGGCGACGACGTGGGGAGGTCCGGTCCGGGCTGAGCGCCGTCCGGGGAGCGCCTAACGTGGGGGCATGTCCAGCCCCGCCGAGCGGTACGCGGCTGCCCGGCGGCGCAGCGCGCACCCCACCCTCGCCGACTTCACCGCCGAGCTCGGCTTCTCCCTCGACCCGTTCCAGGTGGAGGCCTGCGAGGCGCTCGACGAGGGCGCCGGGGTGCTGGTGTGCGCGCCCACCGGGGCCGGCAAGACCGTCGTCGGCGAGTTCGCGGTGCACAAGGCGCTGGCCGAGGGGCGCAAGGCCTTCTACACGACGCCGATCAAGGCGCTGTCCAACCAGAAGTACAACGACCTGGTCGACCGCTACGGCGAGGCGAAGGTCGGGCTGCTCACCGGGGACAACGCGATCAACGGCGACGCGCCCGTGGTGGTGATGACCACCGAGGTGCTGCGCAACATGCTGTACGCCGAGTCCCCGGCGATCGCCGGCCTGGGCTACGTGGTGATGGACGAGGTGCACTACCTCGCCGACCGGTTCCGCGGCGCGGTGTGGGAGGAGGTGATCATCCACCTGCCGGCGTCGGTCACCCTGGTGTCGCTGTCGGCGACGGTGAGCAACGCCGAGGAGTTCGCCGACTGGCTGGTCACCGTCCGCGGGCACACCCGGGTCGTCGTCAGCGAGGTCCGGCCGATCCCGCTGTGGCAGCACATGCTCGTCGGCAACCGGGTGTTCGACCTGTTCAGCCTGCGGCCGGCCGCGCACGCCGCCGAGCAGGGGGACGACCCGCGCGGGCAGTCCACGCGCGACCGCGGCGCCAGCGTCGTCGACCCCGAGCTGGTCCGGTACGTGCGGGAGCACGAGCGGCGGCTGGACACCTGGGGCGGCGGCAACGGCGGGAACCGGCGCGACCGCGACTGGCACAAGCCGCGCTACCGCCCGCCGGCCCGCCCGGAGGTCGTCGAGCGGCTGGACCGCGCCGGGCTGCTGCCCGCGATCACCTTCGTGTTCAGCCGCAACGGCTGCGACCAGGCCGTCCACCAGTGCCTCGCGGCCGGGCTGCGGCTCACCGACGAGGCCGAGCGCGCCGCGATCGCCCGGATCGTCGACGAGCGCACCGGCAGCCTGCCCGACGAGGACCTGCACGTCCTCGGCTTCTGGGAGTGGCGCGAGGGGCTGCTCGCCGGGCTCGCCGCCCACCACGCGGGCCTGGTGCCGGCGTTCAAGGAGACCGTCGAGGAGTGCTTCGTGCGCGGCCTGGTCAAGGCCGTGTTCGCCACCGAGACGCTGGCGCTGGGCATCAACATGCCCGCCCGCACCGTCGTGCTCGAGCGGCTGGTCAAGTGGAACGGCGAGGCGCACGTCGACGTCACACCGGGGGAGTACACCCAGCTCACCGGGCGGGCCGGGCGGCGCGGCATCGACGTCGAGGGGCACGCCGTCGTCGTCTGGGCGCCGGGCATGGACCCCTCCGTCGTCGCCGGGCTGGCCAGCACCCGCACCTATCCGCTGCGGTCGTCGTTCCGGCCCAGCTATAACATGGCGGTCAACCTGGTCGGTTCCTACGGCCGGGCCCGGGCCCGCGAGCTGCTGGCCTCCTCCTTCGCCCAGTTCCAGGCCGACCGCTCGGTCGTGGGCCTGGCCCGGCAGGCCGCCCGCTCCGAGCGGGACGCGGAGAGGTTCGCCGCGGAGATGGCCAGCGAGGGCGGCGACGTGCTCGCCTACGCCCGGCTGCGGCGGGAGATCGCCGACCGGGAGAAGGAGCTGTCCCGCGACTCGCAGGCCAAGCGGCGCCTGGAGGCCGCCGACGCGCTGGCCGCGCTGCGCCCGGGCGACGTCATCCGGGTGCCCTCGGGCCGCCGGCAGGGCCTGGCCGTCGTCCTCGACCCCGGCGTCACCGACCTGTCCGATCCCCGCCCGCTGGTGCTCACCGAGGACAAGTGGGCCGGCCGGCTGGCCAGCGTGGACTTCCCGACGCCGGTCACCGCGCTGGCCCGGGTGCGGGTGCCCAGGAACTTCAACCACCGCAGCCCGCACGCCCGCCGCGACCTGGCCTCCACGCTGCGCACCGCGCGGCTGGAGAACGACCTGGGCGCCCGGCGCACCAAGCAGCGCTCGGCCGCCGCCGACGACCCGGTGCTGCACGACCTGCGCCGCGCGGTGCGCAACCACCCGGTGCACGCGCTGCCCGACCGGGAGGAGCGGGTGCGCTTCGCCGAGCGCTACCTGCGCGCGGTCGCCGACGCCGAGGCCACCCACCGGAAGATGGCCGAGCGCACCGGCTCGCTGACCCGGCAGTTCGACCGCACCTGCGACGTCCTCGAGGAGCTGGGCTACCTGGTGCCCGAGGCGGTGCCGCTGGTGCCGGCCGACACCGAGGAGCCCACGCCCGTCGACGACGTCCCGCGGGTCACCGAGGAGGGCCGGCGGCTGGCGCGGATCTGGTCGGAGGCCGACCTGCTGGTCGCCGAGTGCCTGCGCGCCGGCGCGTGGCGCGGGCTCACCCCGGCGGAGCTGGCCGCGGCGGTGTCCACGCTGGTGTTCGAGGCGCGCCGGGAGACGCCCGGGCAGCCGGCGGTGCCCGCGGGCAGGGTCGCCGGGGCGATCGCCGAGATGCGCCGGATCCGCGCGCGGCTGCAGGACGTCGAGCTCGACCGCGGCCTGCCCGCCAGCCGCGACCTGGACCTCGGCTTCGCCTGGGCGGCCTACCGGTGGGCCGACGGGCAGGCGCTGGACCGGGTGCTGGCCGGCGCCGAGCAGGCGGGCACCGAGCTCTCCGGCGGCGACTTCGTCCGCTGGGCGCGGCAGCTGGTGGACCTGCTCGACCAGCTGGCGAAGGTGGCCGACGAGGCCGTGGCCGGCGTCGCGCGGGCCGCGGTGGGGCTGGTGCGGCGCGGGGTGGTCGCGGTCGCCGTCAGCGGCTGAGGCCGCCGCCGCCCGGTCGGGGGGCCGCGCCGCGGAGGAGCTGCCGGAGGCCCCCCGTGGTGCACAATCTCCCCCGCTCCGGTGACGGACGGTCATGGGGGCGCGGGAACACGATCCGGCCCCCGCGGGGCCGCACCGGACGGGAGCGACGATGACCAACCCACCGCAGGGTGGCCAGCCGGGGCAGTACGGGCAGCCGGGGCAGTACGGCCAGCAGCCGGGACAGCCGGGCCCGTACGGGCCGCCCGGTCAGTACGGCCAGCCGGGTGGGCAGTACGGGCAGCCCGCCGCCCAGCCGGGGCAGTACGGCCAGCAGCCGGGCCCGTACGGGCAGCCCGGGCAGTACGGCCAGCCGGTGCCGTACGGGCAGCCCGGCTACGGCCAGCCCGGTCAGCAGCCCGGCGGCTACGGGCAGCCGGCGCAGTACGGGCAGCCGGGCCAGTACGGCCAGCCCGGGGGCCACGGCCAGCCCGGCTTCGGGCAGCAGCCGAGGAAGTCCCGGACCGGGCTGGTCGTCGGCCTGGTCGCGCTCGCCGTCGTCGTGATCGCCGCGGCGATCGTCCTGCCGATCGTGCTCGGCCAGGACGTGCTCGACCGCGCGCAGGCCGAGAGCGACATCGCGCAGCAGTTCGAGGAGACCTTCGGCGTCGCCGTCGACGTCTCCTGCGACGACGAGATGGTCGTGGAGGACGGCGCCACCTACGAGTGCACCGGGACCACCGACGACGGCGAGGACGTGACGCTGCAGATCGCGATCACCGACGCGGACGAGGCCGCCTACACGTGGGAGGTCGCCTCCTGACCGGGGGCCGCTGGACCGGGGGCCGCTGAGCCCCGGGCCGGCCGGCGCCTCAGTCGAGGGCGTCGGCCGGCCAGCCCAGGGCGGCGCCCAGCCGCCCCAGCGAGGACCGCAGCCCGTGCGCGTCGGCCAGCGCGGCCAGCGCCGCGGCGTCGGCCGGCCGGGTGGGCAGCGCCCCCTCCACCGGCGGCAGGTCGACGTCCCGGGCCACGGCCACCACCACCGGCGCGGCGTCCAGGTACTCCCCGCCGGCGTGCAGCTTCTCGAGCACGCCGCGCGTGAGCGGCGCCCGGGGCACCGCGGTGCGGGCCGCGGCCGCGCGGATGCCGGCCAGGTCGCCGAACTCGGTGACCAGCGCCGCCGCCGTCTTCGCGCCGATGCCGGCCACGCCGGGCAGGCCGTCGCTGGGGTCCCCGCGCAGCACCGCGAAGTCGGCGTAGGCCCGCCCGGGGATGCCGTACTTCGCCGCCACCGCCGCCTCGTCGACCACCTCGATGTCGGCGATGCCGCGCGCGGTGTACAGCACCCGCACGCCGCGGGCGTCGTCGACCAGCTGGAACAGGTCCCGGTCGCCGGTGACGACGTCGACCGGCCCGCGCGCGCGGGTGGCCAGCGTGCCGATGACGTCGTCGGCCTCGTAGCCCGGCGCGCCGACCCGGGCGATGCCCGCCGCGGCCAGCACGGCCACCAGCACGGGCACCTGCGGGGACAGCTCGTCGGGGGTCTCCTCCCCGCCGTCGGGCGCGAGCCGGTGCGCCTTGTACGACGGCAGCGCCTCGACCCGGAACGCCGGGCGCCAGTCGTCGTCCCAGCAGGCGACCAGCCGGGTGGGGGCGTGGGCGGTGAGCAGCCGGGCGGTCATGTCCAGGAACCCGCGGACGGCGTTGACCGGGCGGCCGTCGGGCGAGGTCACGCTGGTCGGGACGCCGTAGAAGGCCCGGAAGTAGAGGCTCGCGGCGTCGAGCAGCATCGTGGTCACGGGCGGACCGTAGCCGCCGGGGACGACGGGCCGGGGAAACCGGCGCGGGCGCGGCCGGGCCGCGGGGTTAGTGTCCCGGCGTGGCAAGCAGCACGGGGGCCCTCGTCAGCATCGACCGCGTACACGCCGCCCGCACCGTGGCCGGGGAGCTCGGCGTCGACGTCCTGGTCCTCACCCCGGGCTCGGACCTGCGCTACCTGTCCGGTTACCACGCCCACGCGATGGAGCGGCTGACCGCGCTGGTCGTCACGCGCCGCGGGGAGCCGCTGCTGGTCGTCCCGCGGCTGGAGGCGCCGATGGTCGACGCCTCCCCGGCCGGCGCGCTCGGCCTGGAGGTGCACGCCTGGGACGAGACCGACGACCCGTTCGCCGTCGTCGCCCGGGAGGTGACCGCCCGGCTGGGCGCCGCCCCCTCGCGGGTCGCGGTGGGGGCGCGCACCTGGGCCGAGCACGCCCTCGGCGTGCACCGGGCGCTGCCCGGCTCCGCGCTGGAGCTGGCCACCCCGGTGCTGGACCGGCTGCGGATGGTCAAGACCCCCGCGGAGGTGGAGGAGCTCGCCCTCGCCGGCGCGGCCATCGACCGGGTGCACGCCCGGATGGGGGAGTGGCTGCGGGTCGGGCGCACCGAGGCCGAGATCGGCGCCGACGTCGCCGCGGCGATCCTGGCCGAGGGACACGTGGGGGTGGACTTCACCATCGTCGGCTCCGGCCCCAACGGCGCCAGCCCGCACCACGAGCTCTCCGACCGGGTGGTGCAGGCCGGGGACCTGGTCGTCGTCGACATCGGCGGGGAGACCGCCACCGGCTACCGGTCGGACTGCACCCGCACCTACGTCGTCGGCGGGGAGCCCGACGCCGAGGTGGCCGAGTGGTACGCGGTGCTCAGGAACGCGCAGGAGGCCGCCGTCGCCGCCGTCCGGCCCGGGGTGACCGCCGAGCAGGTCGACGCCGCCGCCCGCGACCGGATCGCCGCCGCCGGGTGGGGCGGGCACTTCATCCACCGCACCGGGCACGGCATCGGCCTGGACACCCACGAGGCGCCCTACATCGTGGCGGGCAACGACCTGCCGCTGGAGGCGGGGATGGCGTTCTCCGTGGAGCCGGGCATCTACCTGGCCGGCCGCTGCGGCGCCCGGATCGAGGACATCGTCGTCTGCACCGACGACGGCGTCCGCACGCTCAACGAGGGCACCCGTGAGCTCGTCGTCCTCCCCGGCTGAGCCGCACTCCGACGTCGACCGGGCGCTGCTGGCCGCCCTGGTGCGGGACGGGCGGGCCAGCTACACCGAGCTCGCCGAGCGGGTCGGCCTGTCGGTGTCGGCGGTGCACCAGCGGGTGCGCCGGCTCGAGCAGCGCGGGCTGATCACCGGGTACCGGGCGCGGATCGACGCCCGGCGGGTGGGACTGGGGCTGACCGCGTTCGTCTCGATCACCCCGCTGGACCAGGCCCAGGCCGACGACGCCCCGGCCAAGCTCACCCACCTCGACGCGATCGAGGCCTGCTACTCGGTCGCGGGCATCGAGAGCTACCTGCTCAAGGTGCGGGTGGCCTCGCCCGAGGCGCTGGAGGCGCTGCTGCGCGAGATCCGCACGACGGCGAACGTGAGCACCCGCACCACCGTCGTGCTGTCCACCTTCTACGAGGACCGTCCTCCCGTCTGAGCCCGGAGGACCGGCGTGCCCGACTCCCTGGCCCGCGGGGTGGGGGACCACCTGCCCGGCACGCTGCTGGCGCTGCTGGCGGCGACGCTGTTCGGGCTGGGCTCGGTGCTGCAGCACGAGGCGGCGGTCCGCGCCACCGCCGGCGGGCGGCTGCGGATGCGGGCGATGGTGCGCCAGCGCACCTGGCTGCTCGGCCAGGCGGCCACCACCAGCGGCACCGTCGCCCAGGTGGCGGCGCTGGCGCTGGCGCCGGTGGCGATCGTGCAGCCGCTGCTGGCCGGCGCGCTGGTGGCGGCGCTGGCGGTGCGCACCGTCCGCACCGGGCACCCGCCGTCCCGGACCGAGGGGGCCGGGGCCGCGCTCACCGTGGGCGGGCTCGTGGTCTTCGTCGTGGCGGCCCGCCCGGGCAGGGGCTCGGGGGACCCGCCGCCGGCCGTGGCGGCCGTGGTCGCCGTCGTGCTGGTGGTGCTGGCGGTCGCGCTCACCGCCCGGCTGCGCGGCGGCAGCGGCGCGGCGCTGGCCTGCGGGGTCACCGGGGGCCTGGCCGCCGGGGTGGCCGCGGTGCTGGTCTCGGCCGGGCTCGCGGTGCTCGCGGCCGACGGGGTGGCCGGCGCGCTGGCCCGGCCCGAGCCGTGGGGTGCGGTGGTGGCCTCGGTGGCCTCCCAGGTGGGGGCGCAGCAGGCCTACGGCCGCGGGGCGCTGTCCTGGTCACTGCCCGCCCTCGTGGTGTTCGACCCGCTGGCCGCGGTGCCCGCGGCCCGGCTGCTGCTCGGGGAGCACCTCGAGCCGGGGCACGCGGCGGTGTGGGGGCCGGCCGCGGTGGTCGCCGTCGTCGGGGTCGTCCTGCTCACCCGCAGCAGCGGACCGCCGCGGGAGGCGGCACCCGCCGTCGGGACCTGACGCCCGCCGTTCGACCGTTATCCCCAACTACTCGACGAACCGTTTGGCTGTGCCGTCCCGCGGAAGGGGAACGGCGACGACGGCGGTGCGACTGGACAACGTATCGAACACGTGTTCGCATCGGGGTCGTGAGGTGGGACGCCCGGCGCCTCGACGCCGACGAGGAGACGCTGCTGCCGGGGATGCCGAGCCTGCGCGGGCTGCTGCGCAGCGTGGAGGTGCCCGAGTTTCCGGGTGTGACGATGCACGAGGTGCTGTGCCGGTCGGCCCTCAACGCGGTGCCCGAGGGCTCGCGGATGCCGTTCGCCTACACGATCAACCCGTACCGGGGCTGCCTCCACCAGTGCGTGTACTGCCTGGCCGGGACACGCGGATCCTCATGGCCGACGGCAGCCGGCGGGTCCTCGCCGACCTCCGGGTCGGGGACCGGGTCATCGGCACGGAGCGACGGGGCGCCTACCGGCACTACGTCGAGACCGAGGTCCTCGCTCACTGGAGCACGGTTAAGCCGGCCCACCGGGTGACCCTCGGCGACGGCACGACGCTCGTGGCCAGTGGCGACCACCGTTTCCTCAGCAGCCGCGGCTGGAAACACGTCACGGGGACGACCTCGGGCGGGGGGCGTCGGCCGCACCTCACCACGAATGACGAACTGCTCGGCTTCGGTCGTACCGGAGTGGCGCCGGTCGTCTGTGCCGAGTACCGGCGGGGCTATCTCGCCGGCATGATCCGCGGGGACGGGCACCTCGGCGTCTACCGCTACCAGCGGCCCGGGCGGGTGAACGGCGACCAGCACCGGTTCCGCCTCGCGTTGACCGACGACGAGGGCCTCGACCGCACTCAGGCGTTCCTCGCGGAGGAGGGCGTCCGCACGGACCGCTCCGAGTTCTCGGCGGCCGACGGAGCGCGTCGGGCCGTGCGAGCGATCCGCACGTCCTCCGCGGCCGCCGTCGCGCGGATCACCGACCTGGTGGCGTGGCCCGGTGAGCCGAGTCCGGCATGGCAGCGCGGTTTCCTCGCCGGCATCTTCGACGCGGAGGGCAGTCGTGCGCGGGGCGTCCTCCGGGTGGCGAACACCGACCCGGAGGTCCTCGACCGCACCTCGTCCGCGCTGGCGACCTTCGGCTTCGACGCGGTGCTCGAGGACCAGCAGAGGGACAACGGCCTCGCCACCGTCCGGGTCCGTGGCGGGCTACGGGAGCACATGAGATTCGTGCACCTCGTGGACCCGGCGATCCGCCGCAAGTGCGGTGTGGTGGACGCCGCGGTGACGAGCGACGCGGACCTGCGCGTGGTCGATCTGCAGGCGCTCGGGCTGGAGATGCCGATGTTCGACATCACCACCGGTACCGGGGACTTCGTCGCCAACGGGGTGATCAGTCACAACTGCTTCGCCCGCTCGACGCACGAGTGGCTGGACCTGGACGCCGGCCGCGACTTCGACACCCAGATCGTCGTCAAGACCAACCTGGTCGAGGTGCTGCGCCGCGAGCTCGCCAGGCCGTCCTGGAAGCGCGAGCACGTGGCGCTGGGCACCAACACCGACCCCTACCAGCGCGCCGAGGGGCGCTACCGGCTGATGCCCGGCGTCATCCGCGCGCTGGCCGACTCCGGCACGCCGTTCTCGATCCTCACCAAGGGCACGCTGGCCCGCCGGGACCTGCCACTGCTGGCGAACGCCGCGCGGGACGTCCCGGTGGGCTTCGGCGTCTCGATGGCCATCTGGGACGACGACCTGCACGCGAGCCTGGAGCCGGGGGTCCCCTCGCCGCGCGCCCGGCTGGACCTGGTGCGCGCGGTGACCGACGCCGGGCTGCCGTGCGGGGTGTTCCTCGCCCCGGTGCTGCCCGGCCTCACCGACCGCCTCGCCGACCTCGACGCCGCCCTGGAGGCCATCGCCGCCGCCGGCGCCACCGGGGTGACCGTGGTGCCGCTGCACCTGCGCCCGGGTGCCCGCGAGTGGTTCTCCGCCTGGCTGGCGCGCGAGCACCCCGCCCTGGTGGGCCGCTACCGGCAGCTGTACCGCGGCGGGGCGTACGTGCCTCCGGAGTACCGGGCCTGGCTGGCCGGACGGGTCGGGCCGCTGCTGCGCCGGCACGGCCTCGACGGCCGGTCGGGAGGCGCGGCCCGGGGGGCGGAGGCGCCCTCGGCAGTCCCCGGGGACGACGAGGCCGCCTTCCCCGCCGGCAGCCTGCCGCCGGCCCGCCACGACGCCCCGCGGGGTCGCGCGGCCCGCGCACGGCGGTCCCGGGACGGCGCGGTGCCCGGCCAGCTGGCGCTGATCTGAAACGGTCAGGCAAGCCTTCCCTGACCATTGGGTGCCGCAACGAAATGGCGGCGAGGAAGGTGAGCCTTCCCTACGGGCGACGCGTTGACCTGCGACTTACCAGGTCGGGCTCACCTGAGAAAATGGTCGGAGAACGACACGCGGAATGCATTCCGGGGTCGAGATCGACGCCATTCTGCGGCACACTGGGGTCAGCCGATCCGTCCGAGCCCGGAGGACCAGAGATGACCGCCGTCGTGCCCCCCGTCGCCGAGTGCACCGTCACCGGCTGCTCCTACAACGACCACGACCACGGCTGCCACGCCTTCGCGATCACCGTGAGCAGCCACAACGGCAGTGCCGACTGCGGGACCTTCATCCCGCTCACCGTCCGCGGCGGCCTGCCCCGGGCCGAGGCGCTGGTGGGTGCGTGCCAGCGGACCGACTGTGTGCACAACGACGCCCTCGAGTGCCACGCCGAGGGCATCCGGGTGGGCTTCGACCACGACACCGCCACCTGCATGACCTACTCGCCGGCCTGACGAGACCCCCGGCACCTCTCCGCGACGACGGCCCGGGCCCCCGCCCGGGCCGTCGTGCCGTCCGGGGAGGAGCGGGCTCAGGCCGGAGGCGCCCCGGCCTTGTTCGCGCGGGCGGCCCGCTCGGCCCGCACCGCACCCCGGGCGGCCACCGGCTCGGCGCCGGCCGCCAGGGCCAGCCGGCGGTAGGAGTCGTAGGACAGCGTCTCGTAGACGGCGGCCAGCGCCTCGGCCCGCTGCCGGCGCGCGCCGGTCGTGGTGGCGCGCAGGGACAGGGCGGTGCGCACCGCGTGCTTGGCGAACGTCACCTGCAGCGCCTGGCTGGACAACCGGCCGCCGACGTGTGAGGCGAAGCCGGGGCCGCGGCGCAGCGCGGGCAGCACCCACGGACTGTCGGCCAGCGCGGGGAAGCGGTTGCGCACCGCCTCCCAGGCGTGCCACGCGGTCAGCGCCCCCGGCACCGACCACTCGCCGTCGTCGGTGCGCACCACCAGACGGCGGGCGGTGGCGTGCACCTGGTCGCGGCGCAGGTCGCGGAAGGTGCCCACCGGGGCCGGCCAGCGCAGCGCGATCGCGCACCACACGACCGTGCGCAGGTGCTCGGGCTCCTCGCTGCGCACCTCGGTGAGCGGCCGCAGGTCCAGCGTCCGCGGATCGGGCTCCGGCGTCGGGAGCACCGGCAGGGGGACCCCGCCGTACCGGGCCACCTTGCTGTACAGGGTCACGGTGGCGGGCTTCCAGCCCCGGGCCGCCGCGACGTCGTCCATCCCGCCCTCGGCCAGCTCGTCGGGGCCGAGGCCGAGCTCCAGGGCCGCGTCGATCAGCCGGCGCCACTGCACCGCGTAGCCCTCCGGGGGCTCCAGCCGGGCCCAGGCCTGCGCGGCGGGCGGCGACGGCATCTCCGGGAGCGGTCCCTGCCAGCCCTTCGCCATGTCCTCACCATACCCGTTATCCCCAACTAGTCATACGAACATCCGGAACAGCAGAAACCACTCGACGACCAGGACAGAGGACACGCCGGCGGCGACGGGTCGAGGGCCGGGGAGGCGCCGCGCCGCTGTGCCAGGAGGAGTCCCGGTGGGGGGAGGGCCGGGCCCTCACGCGCCTCCGGCGGTCAGCAGCCGCGAGCGGACGTCGCCCTTGAGCACCTTGCCCACCGTGGACCGCGGCAGGTCGGCCCAGACGAGCACCTCCTTGGGTGCCTTGACGCCGCCGATGCGGGCGCGGACGAACGCGCGGACGTCGGCGGGGTCCAGCGCCTCCCCGGCCCGCGGCTGGACGACGGCCACCACCCGCTCGCCCCACTTCTCGTCGGGCACGCCGACCACCGCGCAGTCCTGCACCGCCGGGTGGGCCATGACCGCCTGCTCGACCTCGGCCGAGTACACGTTGAAGCCGCCGCTGATGATCCTGCCCTTGGGGCGGCCGGTGGTGCCGCCGGTGCCGACCAGCACGACCAGCCCGCCGGGCGGCTCGGTGTCGTCCCCCTCGGGAGCGCCGGTCAGCCAGTCCTGCAGCGCCGGGTCGCCGCCGTCGCCGTCGCCGTCGAGGCAGACCAGGGTGGCCAGCCGCGGCAGGCGGTCGCGGATCGCGGCCACCAGCGGCGTGAAGGAGCGCTGGTGGAGCAGCGTGGTGCAGCCGAACAGGTCGAGCAGCTCGCGGTTCTCCGCGGCCTCGTTGCGGGGGTTGACCGGGCACCACACCGCGCCGGCGCGGGCGATGCCGAAGACGGCGGCGAACGCGGTGGGGTCGTTGGCCGACAGGACCGCGACGGGGTCGCCCGGCCGGACGCCGGAGCGGGCCAGCGCCCCGGCGACCCGGCGGCTGAACCGCTGCACCTCGCCGTAGCTCATCGACCCGTCCGGTCCGGTCAGGCAGGGGGCGTCCGGGCCGAGGGAGGCGCCCTTGTCCAGGTAGGCGGTGAGGCTCACCGGTCCACCCGCCGGTCGCCGGCACCGCCGGAGGCCCTGGGTTCGGTCATGCGGGGATCGTGCCCGACCCGGGTGCCCGGGGCCCGTCCTGCGGCGGTGCCGTCCCGCCTCCACCATGTGCCGGTGCGCACGGTGGGTGTCGAGGAGGAGCTGCTGGTCGTCGACCCGTCGGGGACGCCGGTGCCGCGCGGTCCCGAGGCGCTGGCGGTGGCCGCCCAGCGCGGGGAGGGGGAGACCCCCGAGCAGCACGAGAGCGCGGCGCAGGAGGAGGAGGGCTCCCCGGGGCACCTGGTGCCCGAGCTCAAGCGGCAGCAGGTGGAACTGGGGACCCGGGTGTGCACCGGGCTGGCCGAGGTGGAGCGGGAGCTGCGGTACTGGCGCGGACGCGCCGACGCCGCCGCCCGCGCCGTCGGGACCCGGGTGGCGGCGCTGGCCACCTCACCGGTCGGCGTCGAGCCGGAGACGACGCCGGGGAAGCGCTACGCGGAGATGACCGACACCTTCGGGCTCATCGCCCGCGACCAGCTCACCTGCGGCTGCCACGTGCACGTGTCGGTGGACGGCGACGAGGAGGGCGTGGCCGTCCTCGACCGGATCCGGGTGTGGCTGCCGGTGCTCACCGCGCTGACCGCCAACTCGCCGTTCTGGCTGGGCGCCGACTCCGGGTACGCCAGCTTCCGGTCCCAGGCGTGGAACCGCTGGCCGTCGTCGGGCCCCACCGAGCTGTTCGGCGACCCGGCGACCTACCACCGGGTGGTCGCCGACCTGGTCGCGACCCGCACGATCGTCGACGCCGGGATGGTCTACTTCGACGCCCGGCTGTCGCGGACCTGGCCCACCGTCGAGGTGCGCAGCGCCGACGTCGCGCTGCGGGTCGAGGACGCCGTCACCCACGCCGGGCTGGTGCGCGCGCTCGTGGACACCGCCGCCCGCGAGTGGCGCGCGGGCGTCCCCGCCCCTCGGGTGCGCAGCGAGCTGCTGCGGGTGGCCGCCTGGCGGGCCGGGCGCTCGGGCACCACCGCCGACCTGGTGCACCCCCGCACCGGGACGCCGGCGCCGGCCGCCGACGTGGTGGCGGCGCTGCTGGAGCACGTCGGCCCGGCGCTGGCGGCCGGCGGCGACCGGCAGCGGGTCACCGACGGCGTGGCGGCGATCCTGGAGCGCGGCACCGGCGCGGACCTGCAGCGCCGCGTGCACGCCGACACCGGCGACCTCACCGCCGTCGTCCGCGCGGCGGTGCAGCTCACGACCGGGAGGTGAGCTGCCGGGCAGGGCGGATATCGTCCCGCCATGTACACCGCGAGCTGGCACGACGTCGTGCGGCGCGACCTGTTCGGGCCGTCCCCCGATCCCCGGGACCGCCCCTACCGGTTCGTCGTGCGGCTGGCGCTGGTGGTCTTCCGGCTGCTGCGACTGCAGTTCGACGTGCGGGGCTCCGAGCACGTGCCGACGTCGGGCGGCGCAGTGGTCTGCAGCAACCACGTCAGCTTCCTGGACTTCACCTTCCTCGGCCTGGCCGCGCTGCCGCGGCACCGGCTGGTCCGGTTCATGGCCAAGGCCTCGGTGTTCGCGCACTGGTTCGCCGGGCCGTTCATGCGCGCCATGCGGCACATCCCGGTCGACCGCAAGGCCGGCGCGGCCGCCTTCGACGCCGCGGTGCGGGCGCTCAAGGACGGCGAGGTCGTCGGCGTCTTCCCCGAGGCGACGATCAGCCAGAGCTTCACCGTCAAGGACCTCAAGGCCGGCGCCGCCCGGATGGCCCTCGACGCCGGGGTGCCGATCGTCCCGGCCGCGGTGTGGGGCGGGCACCGGGTGGCCACCAAGAAGCACCCGGTGGACCTCACCCGCGGCCGGGCGGTGACCGTGCTGCTCGGCGAGCCGGTCGTCCCCCTGCCCGGCGAGCAGCCCGCGGCGCTGCTGGCCCGCACCCGCGTGGCGATGGAGGCGCTGCTGGACGAGGCGCAGCGCACCTATCCGCAGCAGCCCTCGGGGCCCGCGGACCTGTGGTGGGTGCCGGCGCACCTGGGCGGGACCGCGCCCACCCTGGAGGAGGCCACGGCCCGCGACGCGCAGGACGCCGCCGGGCACCGGGTGAGGGCGCGGACCCCGCGCCGCGCGCGGCTGGCCCGCCGCCTCCGGCGCCGCGGCTGAGGACCCGCTACTCCACCACCACCGGGGCCATGAGCCGGAACGCCTCCAGCTCGACGTCGTACCACCGGCGCAGCCGGCCCAGCGGTTCCATGCCCAGGCGCCGGCACACCGCCCGCGAGGCCTCGTTGCCGGGCCGGACCACGGCGTAGACCTCCGGCACGCCCGCGCCGAAGGCGTGGTCGACCACCGCCCGCGCGGCCTCGGTGGCGTAGCCGCGGCCCCAGCACTCCGGGTGCAGGTGCCAGCCCACCTCGACCTCCCCGACGCCGCCGGGCAGGGGCTTGAGCAGCACCGTGCCGGCCACCACCGGCTCCGGCGCGCGCACCTCCACCGCCCAGCAGCCGTGCACCGGGTCCGCGCGCCGGATCTCCGCCCACCGGCCCACCAGCTCCACCGGGCCCACCGACGGGGGGCCGCCCAGCCAGCGGGTGACCTCCTCGCGCCGGTAGATGTCGGCGAGCCGGGCCAGGTCGTCGCGGCCGGTGGTCCACGGGCGCAGCCGCAGCCGGTCGGTGAGCAGCTCCCCGTCCGGCACGGTCATCGCGACTGCCTACCCGGCGCGCCCCGCGCTACCCGCGGACCCGGCGCCGGAGCGGCCCGGGCGCGCCGTCATGCTCGGGGCCGTGACGCCCCCGACCGACCTGCTGCTCACCGACGTGACCGTCGGCGACCGTCCCGGCCGTGCCCTGCACGTCGTCGACGGGCGGATCGCCTGGACCGGCGCGGCCGCCGACGCGCCGCGGGCCGGCCGGGTGCTGGCGGGGGAGGGGGCGCTGCTCACCCCGGCGTTCGTGGACGCGCACGTGCACGCCACCGCGACCGGCCTGGCGCTCACCGGCCTCGACCTCCACTCGAGGTCGAGCCTCGCGGAGGCGGTGGCCGCCGTCGCCGAGGCGGTGCGCGGCGCGCCGCCGGGCATCCTGCTGGGCACCGGCTGGGACGAGACCGGCTGGCCCGAGGGCCGGGGGCTCACCCGCGCCGACCTGGACGCCGTCGTCGGGGACCGGCCGGCCTACCTGGCCCGCGTCGACGTGCACTCCGCGACCGTCTCCACCGCGCTGCTCGACCGGGTGCCCGGCGTCCGCGGCCTGCCCGGCTTCTCGCCGGACGGGCGGCTGCGGCTGGACGCCCACCACGCCGCCCGGCAGGCCGCCTACGGGGCGGTGACCGCGCCGCAACGGGCCGCCGCGCAGGCCGCCACGCTCGCCGAGGCGGTGCGGCTGGGCGTCGGCAGCCTGCACGAGATGGCCGGGCCCGAGGTGTCCGGCGCCGCGGACCTGCGCGCGCTGCTGGACCTGGCCCGGCAGCGGCCGGCGCCGCGGGTCACCGGCTACTGGGGGGAGCTGGCCGAGCGCGGCGGGCTGGACCTGGTGCGCGAGCTGGGCCTGGCCGGCGCCGGCGGTGACCTGTTCTGCGACGGCGCGTTCGGCTCGCACACCGCCGCGCTGCACGCCCCCTACGCCGACCGGCCGGGCACCGCCGGGGCGCTGCGGTTCGACACCGCCTCCCTGGTCGACCACGTGCGCGCCTGCACCGCCGCCGGGATCCAGGCCGGTTTCCACTGCATCGGCGACGCCGCCGTCGACCAGGTGCTCGACGCGGTCGGGACGGTGGTGGCCGAGCTCGGGCCGGCCGCCGTGCGGGCCTGCCGGCACCGGCTCGAGCACGTGGAGATGGCGAGCCCGGAGGCGGTCGAGCGGATGCGCTCGTGGGGGATGGTGGCCAGCGTCCAGCCCGCCTTCGACGCGGCCTGGGGCGGCCCGGCGGGCATGTACGCCGAGCGGCTGGGCGCCGAGCGCGCGGCCGGGTGCAACCCGTTCGCCGACCTCGCCGACGCCGGTGTCGCCCTGGCGCTGGGCAGCGACGCCCCGGTGACGCCGATGGACCCCTGGGGCGGCGTGCACGCGGCCGTCGACCACCGCACCGCCGGCGCCGGGCTGCGCCCGTTCGACGCCTTCGACGCGGCCACCCACGGCGGCTGGCACGCCGTCCGCGCGGAGACCGCCGCCGGGCCGCTGGCGCCGGGCGCCCCGGCCGACCTCGCGCTGTGGGCCACGGACGCCGGCCTGTCGGCGGTGCTCGACCGCCGGGAGCGGCCGGCGTGCCGGCAGCTGCTGGTCGGGGGCCGGCCGCTGCGGTCGCTGTAACCACCCGGTCCGGGGACGGCACACCCGGGGGACCCCGCGCCGGTCGCGTCCCGGAGGACGGGGTGCGGGGTGGGATGCTCGTGGATGGGCCACGACCGTGGCCCGCACGCCGTCCGCCACGGACGGGTGCAGCCGGACGCCCGGGCGCCGCCCGCGGCAGGACGTCGCGGGGAGGTCGTGGGTGCCGCCAGCAGCCGTGACGGAGGAGCGGGACACCGGCTCCGGCGCGCCCGCGGGGACCGGCCGGCGCCGGACCCGCCGCCTGCCGTGGCGCACCGCGCTCGCCGCCGCCGGCGGCCTGGCGATGCTGCTGGCCTTCCCCGGCTGGTCGCTGCCCCCGCTGGCGGTGCTCGGCCCCGCGGCGCTGGCGCTGGCCGTGCGCGGGCAGCGGGCCCGGTCCGGCGCGTGGCTGGGCCTGGTGTGCGGCCTGGCGTTCTTCGTGCCGCTGCTGTCCTGGACCGGCATCTACGTGGGCGCGTTCCCCTGGCTGGCCCTGGCGGTCTCCCAGGCCCTCTTCCTCGCGCTGCTCGGCGCGGCCGGCGCGGCGGTGTCCGGCCTGCGGCTGTGGCCGCTGTGGACCGCCGCGCTGTGGGTGGCCGACGAGGCGCTGCGCGGCCGCCTCCCGCTCGGCGGCTTCCCCTGGGGCCGGCTGGGGCTGAGCCAGACCGACGGCGCCTTCCTCTCCCTCGCCGCCTACGGCGGGGTGCCGCTGGTGTCCTTCGCCGTCGCGCTCACCGGCACGCTGCTGGCCGCGGCGCTGCTCGCGCTGGCCCGGGCCCGGCGCGCGGCCGGCGAGGGCGCGACCCGCGGGCCGGCGCTGCGCACCGCGGCCGCGCTGGTCGCCGCCGTCCTCGCCGTCCCGCTGCTCGGGGCGCTGGCCGGGACGCCACTGCCCGGCCCCTCGCTCACCGCGGGCGGCCCCACGAGGACCGTCGCCGTCATCCAGGGCGACGTCCCGGAGGCCGGGCTGGAGTTCAACGCCCGCCGCCGGGCGGTGCTGGACAACCACGTGCAGCAGACGGTGCAGCTGGCCGCCGCGGTCGCGGCCGGGGACCGGGCGCAGCCGGACCTGGTCGTCTGGCCGGAGAACAGCTCCGACATCGACCCCTACCGCAACGCCGACGCCGCCCGGCAGATCAGCCGCGCCGCCGAGGCGATCGGCGCGCCGATCCTGGTGGGCGCGGTCGTCGAGGGGCCGGGCCGGTACCTGAGCAACACCGGCATCGTGTGGGACCCCGAGACCGGGCCCGGCGACACCTACGTCAAGCGGCACCCCGTCCCGCTGGCCGAGTACGTGCCGGCGCGGGGGTTCTTCCGCTTCTTCAGCGACAAGGTCGACCTGGTCCGCCGGGACTTCGCCCACGGCACCGAGGTCGGGGTGCTCGACGTCGGCGGCGCGCCGGTGGGCGACGTCATCTGCTTCGAGGTGGTCTACGACTCCCTGGTCGCCGACACCGTGCGGGCCGGCGCCGGGATGCTCGTCGTCCAGACCAACAACGCCACCTTCGGCTACACCGACGAGAGCGAGCAGCAGCTGGCCGCCAGCCGGCTGCGCGCGGTGGAGTTCGGCCGCACCGTCGTCGTCGCGGCCACCAGCGGCATCTCCGCCGTCGTGGCGCCCGACGGGTCGCTGGCCCGCCGCTCGGAGCTGTTCACCCCCGCGGTGTTCGTCGAGGACGTCGCCCAGCGCGACTCCACCACCGTCGCCGAGCGGCTGGGCGCGGCGCCGGAGTGGGTGCTGACCGCCCTGGGGGCCGGCGCGGTGCTCGCGGTCGCCGCCCCGGCGCTGCGCCGCCGGCAGCGGGCCCGCCGGGCCGCCCGGTGAGCGCGGCGCGGGTCCTCGTCGTGGTCCCCACCTACGACGAGGTGGAGAACCTCGAGCCGGTCCTCGACCGGCTGCACGCCGCCGTCCCCGACGTGCACGCCCTGGTCGTCGACGACGGCTCACCCGACGGCACCGGTGAGCTGGCCGAGAAGCTGGCCGCGCGGGACGACCGGGTGCACGTGCTGCGCCGCACCGAGAAGGCGGGCCTGGGCCCGGCCTACGTCGCCGGCTTCCGCTGGGGCCGCGAGCGCGGCTACGACGTGCTGGTCGAGATGGACGCCGACGGCTCCCACCACCCCGAGCAGCTGCCGCTGCTGCTGGCCGCCCTCGCCGACGCCGACCTCGTGCTGGGCTCCCGCTACGTGCCCGGCGGCAGCGTCGAGGACTGGCCGCGCCGGCGGCTGCTGCTGTCCCGGCTGGGCAACGTCTACACCCGCCGCGCGCTGCGGCTGCCCCTGGCCGACGCCACCGGCGGGTTCCGCGCCGTCCGCGGGGAGCTGGTGGACCGGCTGCCCTTCGACCGCGTGGCCAGCCAGGGCTACTGCTTCCAGGTCGACTGGGCCTGGCGCGCCTGGCGGGAGGGCGCCCGGGTGGTGGAGGTGCCGATCACCTTCAGCGAACGCGAGTTCGGCAGGAGCAAGATGACGCCCTCGATCGTTGGAGAGGCGTTGGCACGGGTCACCCTCTGGGGCCTGCTGGACCGGCTGGCCGACCGCCTGCCGGGCCGGGTCCCACCGCCCGTGCCGGGACGGGTCCGCGAGCGCGGGCGGTCCAGCGAGGTCCGGTAGGCGGACCCGGGCCGCACGCGAGCCGGGCCGGGGAGTGCCGTGGGACACCGGGTACGGGTGCTGGCGGGGCTGTGGGCCCTCGCCGAGGTCGTCGTCTTCGCGCTGGTCGCCGCGTGGATCGGCGTGGGCTGGACGCTGCTGGCCGCGCTGGCCACCACCGTCCTGGGCTGGACCCTGCTGGCCCGGCAGGGGACCCGGGCGCTGGACGAGCTGCGCGCCCGCGCCCGGGAGCACCGCGCGCCGGGCACCGCGGCCACCGACGCCGGGCTGGTCGCCGTCGGCGGCGCGCTGATGGTGCTGCCGGGCTTCCTCGGCGACGTCGTCGGCCTGCTGTGCCTGCTGCCGCCCACCCGGCCGCTGGTGCGCGCCGCCGTGGGCCGCGGGCTGGGCGCCCGGCTGGGACTGTCCGCGCCGGTGCGGGTGCGCAGCGCCCGGGTGCCCGGCGCGACGGCGGCCCGCCCGCCGGTGCGGATCGTCGAGGGGGAGGTCGTCGAGGGTGAGGTCGTCGAGGGCCCCGTCGTGCTCGACACCCGCCCTCGCGCCTGACCGTTCAGTCCCGCCGGAGGGGCCGGAACCGCAGGCAGGTGCGCTCGCCCACCCGCTCGACGCCGGCGACCTCCAGCCGGCCGCGGGCGACGCCGTCGAAGGCCCGCAGGCCGCCGCCGAGCAGCACCGGCACGACGTCGACGCGCAGCTCGTCGAACAGGCCGGTGTCGATCAGCTGGCGGTTGAGGTCCGCGCCGCCGACGACGGTGACCGCCTTCTCGCCGGCCAGCTCGCGGGCGGTGTCCACCGCCTCGCGGAGGTCGCCGCAGAAGGTGACCCACAGCCGGTCGTTGCGCCGCGGCGGGGTCGCCGGCGGGTGCGAGGTCAGGACGACGATCGGCACCTGGTACTCGTAGTCGTCGGCGTAGGAGTCGGGGTCGGGCGCGCCGTCGTAGGTGCGCCGGCCCATGAGCACCGCGCCGGTCTCGGCCTGGGACGCCGCCAGGTACTCCTCGCCGGCCGGGGTGCCGAGGTCGGCGTAGAGCACGCCGAAGTCCCCGTCGGGGTCGGCGGTGTAGCCGTCCAGGGACATCGTCATGCCGGCGATCAGGTGCGCCACGGGTCCTCCTCGGTCGGGTCCTGCGGGGCTGACCGGGGGAGGGGCGGGAACTCATCGGTCCCCGGACGCGCAACGGCCCCGGTGGGGAGTCCCACCGGGGCCGTCGACGGTCCTGGAACGGCCCACCTCCCGGAGCCCGCCGCGCGCTCGCGAGCGGTGGGGAGGCGGGTCCTTCCTCAGCTGGCGCGGGTCCGCCGCCCGCGCAGCACCTCGAGACGCTCGGCCAGGACCTCCTCGAGGTCCTCCACGGAGCGCCGCTCGAGCAGCATGTCCCAGTGCGTCCGCGGCGGCTTGACCTTCTTGGGCGCCGGCTCGGAGCCGCCGACCAGCTTGGCCGAGGAGCCGTCGAACTTGCACTCCCAGGTGTCGGGCACCTCGGCGTCGTCCGCGAAGGGAACGGTGAACTGGTGACCCGAGGTGCACCTGTACTCGACGTACTGCCGCTCGATCGGCGCGGTGTTCCGCTCGGTCTCGTAGCTCACGCTGCCCAGTCGGCTGCCCCGCAGGGAACGCTCGCCCATGGCACACCGTCCTCTCGTGCTGGTGGTGTCGGTCAGGACTCCTCGTCGCGGCAGGGGGTACCCACTGCGGGAGGGTGTCGAAAGAGACCAACGGCGGATTTCGCGGAGAGATTCCGCTGAGTCGGTTCCCCATCATCGCATGGGGTGGTATTGGGCCACGCGCGCCCCCTCGGCCGGGGGAGAGCGGCCGGCTCAGGGGAGGGCGAGCTGCCCCGGGCCCGCCGCGGTCGGGCCCAGCTGGCCGAGCACGTGGTGCCGCCGGCAGAGCACCTGGTAGTGCACCTCCGGGCCGGGCTCCGGGCCCACCCCGGCGCCCTCCGCCTCACCGGGGGCCGGGGTGGGCGCGGTGTCGGCGACGACGACGGTGGCGCCCTCGCGCACCATCTGCCCGTCGACGACCCGGGCGTTGAGCAGTCCGGGCAGCCCGCACCAGCACAGCACCTCGACCTGGATCCGCTGCACGTCGTCGGCGACCTCGAGCAGCCGCTGCGTGCCCGGGAACAGCCGCGCGCGGAAGTCGGTGGTCAGCCCGAAGGCGTAGACGTCGACGTGCGAGGCGTCGACGAGTTCGGCGAGCTGGTCCACCTGCCCGGGGGTGAGGAACTGGGCCTCGTCGACGATCAGGTAGTCCACCCGCCGCCCGTCGGCCCAGTGGCTGCGCACCAGCAGCAGCAGGTCGGTGCCCGGGTCGACCTCGACGGCGTCGCGGCACAGCCCCACCCGGGAGCTGATCCGCGGCCGCGCCGACCGGTCACCCTGGGTGAGCAGCAGCCCCGAGCGGCCCTGCCGGCTCTGGTTGTGGTCGACCTGCAGCGCCAGCGTGGACTTCCCGCAGTCCATCGGCCCGTGGAAGAACCGCAGGTGCGCCGGGGCCGGGGCGCGCCGCCGGTCCCCGGCCGCCGGGACCGACGCCGGCGGGACGGACGGGTCGCTCACAGCCGCTCCGGCGGGGTGTTGCCCGCGGCCTGCACGGCCCGGCGCATCGGCAGCCGCAGCAGCAGCAGGAACCCGGCGACGAAGAACACCACCAGGCTGATGATCGCGTACCGGTAGGAGCCGGTGAGCTGGTACGTCAGGCCGAACGCCAGCGGCCCCAGCCAACTGGTCCCGCGGTCGCTGATCTCGTAGAAGCTGTAGTACTCCGCCTCCCGGCCGGCCGGGATGAGGTGGCTGAACAGCGACCGGGACAGCGCCTGCGTGCCGCCCTGCACCAGCCCGATCACCGCGGCCAGCGCGTAGAACTGCGCGACCGCGCCCTCCTGCAGCCAGTACGCCGCCACCAGCACCGCCGTCCAGGCGACCAGGCAGCCCAGCACGGTCCGCTTGGCGCCGTAGCGGGCCGCCACCCGGCCCAGGCCCAGCGCCCCGAACACGGCGACCACCTGGACCATGAGGATCGCGCCGGTGAGCACCGACTGGGACAGCCCCAGCTCCTCGCTGGCGTAGGTGGCCGACAGCGAGATCACCGTCTGCACGCCGTCGTTGAACAGCAGGTACGCGCCGAGGAACCACAGCGTGAGCGGGAACGCCCGCATCCCGCGCAGCGTGGCGGCCAGCTGCCGGAAGCCGCTGGTGGCGCCGCCGTGCCCGGCGACCGGCGGCCGGTCGCGCAGCAGCGAGACGGTGACCAGGGTGAACAGCCCCCACCACAGCCCCGCCGTGGCCAGGCAGATGCGCACCGCCTCGCCGCTGGTCAGCCCCAGGGACTCCGCGCCGAGGAACAGCCCCAGGTGCACGGCCAGCAGCAGCGCCCCGCCGACGTACCCGAACGCCCACCCGCGGCTGGACACCGCGTCGCGCTCGTCGGGACCGGCGAGGTCGGGCAGCCACGAGTAGTAGACGACCGTCGCCGCGCCGAAGGCCACGTTGGCGACGACGAACAGCCCCGCGCCCAGCAGGTAGCGGCCGTCGGCGACGAAGAACAGGCAGGTCGCGGCCAGCGCCCCGAGCAGCGCCAGCCCGCCGAGCAGCTGCCGCTTGCGCCCGGTGCGGTCGGCGACGGCGCCGGTGAGCGGCAGCACGACGACCTGCAGGACCACGGAGAACGACAGCACGTAGGAGAACCAGCTGCCCGGCGGGATGGACAGCCCGAGGAAGGGCAGCCGGCCGTCGGCGCCGGCGGCGTCCTCGGCGACGGTGGTCAGGTACGGGCCCAGGAAGACCGTGGTGACGCTGGTGTTGAACACCGACATCGCCCAGTCGTAGGAGTACCAACCGAAGCGCTCGCGGCGCAGGGCGCGGTCGACGGGCCGCGCGGCGTCGACGTGGGGGGCGGTCACGGGCGCAGGGTGTCAGCCCGGCCCCGTCCGTTCCAGCACCGGGAGGTCACGGGATGTCCGGTCACGGGATGTCCTCGGGGACGACGCCGCCGGGGAACGCCGCGGCGCCGTCGGTCGGGCGGGTGGGGTCCGGGTGCAGCGGCCGGCTGGCCGCGCGCAGCGGCACCAGCCCGCGGGTGATCGCCGCGGCGATCCGCGTCCGCGCCCGGTTGGCGTCGCCCACCCGGCCCAGGCGCAGGTCCTCCAGGTACACCGGCGGGCCGACGTGCACCCGCAGCACCGGCCGCTGCACCAGCGAGCGGGCCAGCGTGCGCAGCTTCCCCCAGTCGTTGCCGTACTGCAGCACCTCCTGCGCGCCCCACTGGCTGACCGGGATCACCGGCACCCCGACGCCGAGGGCCAGGCGCGCCATCCCGGTGCGGCCGCGCTCGGGCCACCCGTCGGGCGCCAGCCCCACCCGCCCCTCGGGATAGGCGACGACGTGCCCGCCGTGCACCAGCGCCACCTCGGTGACCCGCACCGCGTGCCGGGCGACCTCGGTGCCGCGCTCCACCCGGATGCCGCCGGCGCGCTCCAGCAGCGGCCCCACGACCGGCGCGGAGATGATCCCGCCGGTGGCCATGATCCGCGGCACCACGCCCAGCCGGTGCAGCGCGACGGCGATCACGAACGGGTCGAAGTCGCCGACGTGGTTGGCCGCCAGCAGCAGCGGCCCGCGGCGCAGCTCCTCGGGGATGCACCCGGTGACCTCCACCCGGCCGAACAGGTCGACCAGCCAGGAGAACCGGCGCAGCAGGAGCAGCCACACGTCCCACGGCGGCGCGGCGGCGATGGCCAGCTCACGGGCGAACCACTCGGGGTCGCCGTCGTGCAGGACCGCCTCCAGGTGGTCGGGCAGCGGCGGCGGGGCCGGCCGCCACTCCCTCACCCCCGTGGCCAGCCGCTCGAGCCATCCGGTCACCGGCCCACCCACCGGCCGCGCGCCTCGAGGATCTCCTTCAGCATGGCCGGGCGGTCGGTCATGATCCCGTCCACGCCGAGGTCGAGCATCGCCGTCGCCTCCTCCGGCGTGTCCACGGTCCACACGTGGACCTGCAGGCCCCGGGCGTGCGCGGCGGCGAGGAACCGCTCGTCGACCAGCGCCCGGCCGCCGAGCTGCAGCGGCACCTGGGCGCAGCCGGCCTGCACGCGCACCAGCCCGGCCGCGCGGGGGGAGTAGGAGGACAGCCGCAGCGCCGCCACGCCCCGCGGACCCAGCGACGTGCACACGCTCGGTCCCAGCAGGCGCCGGGCGGCCGCGACGCGCGCGTCGGAGAACGAGGCCAGGCAGACCCGGTCGAGGACGTCCATCCGGCGCAGCACGCGCACCAGCGGCGCGAGCACGCCGGCGGCCTTGATGTCGAGGTTGAACCGGACGTCGGGCCAGGCGCCGAGCAGCTCCTCCAGCCGCAGGATCGGCTCCCGGCCGCCGATGCGGGCGGCGGCGACCTCCGACCACGGCAGCTGCTCGATCCGGCCGGTGCGGTCGGTGACCCGGTCCAGCGCCGGGTCGTGGAAGACGACGACCACGCCGTCGGCGGTCACCCGGACGTCGGTCTCGATGTACCGGTAGCCCATCTTCACGCAGGCCTCGAAGGCCGGCATGGAGTTCTCCAGGTGCTCGATCGCCCCGCCACGGTGCGCCATCGCCAACGGCGCCGGCGCGTCGAGGAAGGCGAACCGGGCAGGAGGCACGGGCGACACGCTAACCGGCGGCTCCGACGCGCTCACCAGCCCCTTCTCCCGGCGGGTCGGGCGTGTCCGCCGGGACTGTCGGTGGCGGCGTCTAGCGTGCCCGGCGTGGGCAAGCAGCACGCCGACCGCGTGGTCGGGACGGACGGGACGGCAGGGAAGGCGGACACGACGACGGGACGGCAGGGGAGCGGGGCCGAACGGCGCTGCGGGTGGTGCCGGCGGGTGCTGCCCCAGGGTGGCTCGGTCGGCCGCCCCCGGATGTACTGCGGCCAGGCCTGCCGGCAGCGCGCGTACGAGCAGCGCACGGCGGTCGCCAAGGCCGGCCTCTCCGACGACGTCGTCCTCGTGCGCCGCGCCGAGCTCGACGGGCTGCAGGACCGCCTGTTCCAGCTGCGCTGCGCGCTCGAGGACGTCCAGACGCTGCTCGGCGAGCGGCACACCAAGGCCGAGCTCGAGCGGTCCCTGGCCGACCTGGTGCACTCGACGGGCCGGCTCGACAAGCTCTGGGTCTCCGAGCGCGCCGCGGGCTGATCCCGCCGTCCGGGCCGGCCCGTCAGCGGCGGGTCAGTCCGGGTCCTGCGTGTCGTCGTCCTGGTCCTCGGGCGCGTCCTGGTCCGGGTTGCTGTTGTCCGGCAGGTTGTCCTGCGACTCGCCGGACGGGTCGTTGCCGCTGGTGTTCTCGCTGTCGTCGGTGGTGCCGTCGTTCTGGTCCTGCCCGGCCGCGTTGCAGGCGGTGAGCGTCGCGCCGCCCCCGAACAGCGCCAGCGCGGTCATGAGTGCGGCGATCGGGCGTCGGAGTTCCATGTCCTCGACCCTAAGCAGGCACCTGGCCGGGCGCCCGTCGAAGCCGCCGACACCACCCGCGTAACGTCACAGTGACGGAACGACGCAGGTGTCGGCGGGTGGGGAGGGGGAGGCGCCGGCCGGATCGGGGCCCCGGATCGGCGGTCGACCGGGACCCGCAGGGTCGGCGGGCCACGTCGGGTCGGCGGGCCACGTCGGGTCGGCGGGCCACGTCGGGGACCCGGCCGGACCGGGGCGAGCGACCGGCCGACGGTCGGGTGCAGGTGAGCGAGCGGCGACGGGTACGGCAGAGTCGCGCCGGGTCGGGACATGCGGACCGAGGAGAACGCCCGGGTGTGGCCGGCGCGGCGTCGTGGGAACCGGCGACCCGACGCGGCGGCACGAGCCACCCGTCGGTGCACGGGACGACCCGTCGTCAACGGGCAGGCCGGACACCCGGATCGAGGCCCCGCCGGCCGTCCGAGCAGCCCCTCTCCGGCGCTCCGAACCACCGCCGATAATGCACATTATGTCAACCAGTGTGGCGGGGGCCCGCTCCCCAGACACCTGATCAGGTCGCCGGGCTCAGGCGGACCCGCGGGTCGACCGCCGCCGCGGCGACGTCGGCGACCGCGTTCGCCACGATCACCGCGGCGATGACGACCGTGGTGAGTCCGACCAGCAGCGCCCGGTCGTGCGCCTCGATCGCGCCCAGGATCGCCGCCCCGACGCCGGGCATGCCGAACACGCCCTCGACGACGATCAGCCCCACGAACAGCTGACCCAGGTTCGCGGCCACGAACGTCACCACCGGCGTCAGCGCCGGCCGCAGCGCGTGCACGCCGACGACCCGGGACGGCGACAGCCCGCGGCCGCGCGCGGCCTGGACGAACGGCGCCCGCAGGGTGTCCCCGACCTCGGCCCGGGTGATCAGCGCGACGTAGCCGGTCGACAGCGCCGCCAGGGCGAGCACCGGCAGGACGTAGGCCGCCGGCTCCCCCGTGCGCCCGTGGAACGGCGCCCAGCCGAGCTCGGAGACGAAGACGAAGTGCAGCAGGTACGCCGCCACGACGACCGGCGTGCCCACCAGCACCGTGGCCGCCGCGGCGACGCCCGCGCCCGCCCACCGCCCGCTCGTGGCCAGCGCGCCGGCGACGACGCCCACCACGAGCTGGACGACGACCGCGCCGGCGAGCAGGGTCGCACTCACCGGCGCGGTCGCGGCGACGACGTCGAGCACGGCCGGCCCGGGCACCACGGCGTCGCCCCGGAGAGCGGGCAGCCCGCGGCCCCAGTCGCCGGTCAGCAGGTCGCGCAGGTAGAGGCCGTACTGGACCGGCAGGGGCTCGTCGAGGCGGTACTCGCTGCGGATGCGGGCGTAGAGGACCGGGGGCGGCGGCTGGAAGCCGAACAGCGCCCGCACCGGGTCCCCGGGTAGTTGCGTCACGGCGACGAACACCAGGGTCACCGCCGCCCACAGGCTGAGCAGCATCTGCCCGGACCGGCGGGCGGCGAAGGCGACCACGGGCGACATCGTGGCAGGACGGTGATCATCCCGGTCGACGGCGCGGCACCCGCTCGGTCAGACTCCGCCGGTGCCGTCCTCGTCCCCGGACCCCCGGGAGGTCCGTCCGGCGGCGGGGCGCTGGAACGCACCGCTGGTCGTCGCCGTCGCCGTGCTGGGGCTGCTCGCCGCGACGGCGCTGGCGCCCGCCGCCTTCACCGACGCCGACCCCCGCTCCTGCGACCTGGCCGACTCCCTGGTCGCGCCGTCCCGGGACCACCCCTTCGGGTTCGACCTGTTCGGCTGCGACCTGCTCGCCAAGACGATGTACGGCGCGCGGACGTCGCTGCTGCTGGCCGTCGCCGTCATCGTGCTCAGCGGCCTGCTCGCCGTCGTGCTGGGGACGCTGGCCGGCGCGGCCGGCGGCTGGGTCGACGGCGTCGTCTCCCGGCTCACCGACGTCTGGTCGGGCATCCCGCTCGTGCTCGGCGGCGTCGTCCTGCTGAGTGCGACCGACCGGCGCGGGGTGTGGCAGGTCGTCGCGGTGCTGACGGCGTTCAGCTGGCCGCCGATGGTGCGCGTCGTGCGGGCCGCCACCCGGCAGGTCCTGGCGCTCGAGTACGTCACCGCGGCGCGCGCCCTGGGCACCGGGCCGCTGCGGCTGGTCCTCCGGCACGTGCTGCCCGACGCCGTCCGCCCGCTGCTGGTGTTCGCCAGCGCCTACGCGGGCGTCCTCGTCTCCGCCGAGGCGGTGCTCACCTTCGCCGGCGTCGGGCTGCAGCGGCCCACCGAGTCCTGGGGCATCCTGCTGCAGCAGGGTGGCGAGGCGGCGTCCCGGGCGCCGCACGCCCTCGTCGCGCCGAGCCTCGTGCTCGTCGTCGCGGTGGCCGCCTTCGTCCTCCTCGGCGAGGGCCTGCGCGCGGCCGGCCGGGCCGCCCGCGGGCACTGAGCCCGCTCCCCCGGTCGGCTCCCGGCCCCGTACCGGGCCCCGGGTACCACACCGCCCTCCCCCGTCGGCGTGAGAGGCCCGGAGACCCCACGGCAACCGGGTTCCCGCCTTGTAGCCGTTCTCGGGCTCTCCTGTGATCGAGGTCCTTCATATGTTGGGGATAACGGATGACGGTACCTCTCGGGGACCGGCCTCCCGGAGTGCGCCTCGACCCGGCCGTCGCGAGCACCCGCGACGCCTGCGAGCCCGCGCCGCCGGTGTCCTGCCCGACCGGGTACCGGCGGCGGACAGTCTCGCCCGGCCACGACCCCAGGGCCGCGACCCCAGGGCTACGAGCCCCGACGGCGTGTCGGCTGCCCCTCGAGGGCTCCCGGTCCGCACGTGGCGGCCGTCGGTCACGGCCCTCGCGCGGTCGCTTCCTGCGCCCCTGCCCCCGGACCCCTCCTCTCGTTGTCGCATTCCGTTCCGTCTTCTTTTCGATTGGTTAGCTGGGGATAACGGGTCAGCGGCCGTCGGTCACGGTCCGGTGACGGCACCCGACGGTTCCGTTGACGCCTGCAACAGTTCGCCGCTACGTTCCGCGCCGGTGTGCTCCGCGCCACACCGGCGGCCCGGCCGGGCCGCCTCCTCCCCGTGCTCGGCGCTGCGCCGGGAAGGGACCGCACGTGACCGCTACCGACGTCCGACCGAGCGAGACGCCCACACCGCCCCGCGGTGGGGGCCTGCGCCGGCTGTGGGACCGCAAGCTCGACCGCTACCCCGACACCGGCCCCCGGTCGCTGTACCTGGGGATCACCGTGCTGGCCACGGTGGTCCTGTACTACGAGCTCTACGTCGGCGGTGCCGTCGCGACGCAGATCATCGCCGAGCTCGGCTACTCGTTCACCGGCTACGTCTTCGTCTCCGTCATCGGCAACCTGGTCGGCGCCTTCGCCTCGCTGTTCGCCGGCCTCGCCGACCGCTGGGGCCGCGCCAACCTCGTCGTCGGCGGCCTGCTCATCACCGGACTGATCCTCCTGGTGGGCCTGCCGCACGCGCCGGGCAAGACGGCCTTCACCGTGCTGTTCGCGGTGCTGAGCTTCGTCGAGGGCGTCGTGCTGGTGGCCACCCCGGCGCTGATCCGCGACTTCTCGCCGCAGGTCGGCCGCGGGGTCGCCATGGGCTTCTGGACCCTCGGCCCGGTGCTGGGCAGCCTCGTGGTCACCACGGTCTCCAGCAACACCCTCGACGACCACCCCGACTGGCGCTTCCAGTTCTACGTCTGCGGCATCGCCGGCCTCGTCGTCTTCCTCGTCGCACTGGTCGGGCTGCGCGAGCTCTCCCCCGCCCTGCGCGACCAGCTGATGGTCAGCATGCGCGACCGCGCGCTCATCGAGGCCCGGGCCCGCGGCCTGGACACCGAGCAGGCGCTGAAGGGCCACTGGCGGCAGATGCTGCGCTTCGACGTCGTCGGGTCGGCCTTCGCGATCAGCATCTTCCTGCTGCTCTACTACATCCTCGTCGGCTTCGCGGTCGTCTACTTCGCGACCGTGTTCGGCTACTCCGAGCAGCGCGCCAACGCGCTGGCCAACTGGTACTGGGTGACCAACGCGATCGCGCTGGTGGTCACCGGCGTGCTCACCGACCGGTTCCGGGTGCGCAAGCCGTTCATGGTCGTCGGGACGCTCGTCGGCCTGGTGGGCTCGGTGCTCTTCGCGCTGTCGGCGACGAAGCCGGAGACCGGCTACTACACGATCGCGGTCTACTTCATCCTGTCGGCGGCCGGCGGCGGCATGGCCTACGTCGCCTGGATGGCCTCCTTCACCGAGACCGTCGAGCGGCACAACCCGGCCGCGACGGCGACCGGCCTGGCCATCTGGGGCTGGCTGCTGCGGATCGTGGTGACGGCGTCGCTGGCGGTCTTCACCCTCGTCGTGCCGGCCACCTCGGTGCTGGTCGACCAGGGGTCGCGGGTCACCGAGATCGTCGAGGCGCACCCGCAGGAGGTCGCCGTCCTGTCGGCCGTCCCGCCGGAGGCGTCCGAGGCGCTGGCCGCGGACCCCACCGACGTCGACGCGCTGGCCACCGCCCTCGGCGCCGTGGCCACCCAGCAGGGCGCCGACGCCGACGAGGCCGCCGCGGTCTCCGAGGCGGTGCGGAACCGGGCGCCGCAGCTGGCCGCCGCGCAGGCGGTCGACCCGGCCACGCTGGCCGCGCTGCAGGAGGACCCGGCCGACGCCGCGGCCGGTGCGGCCGCCGTCGGGCAGATCGCCCAGGCCCTCGGCGTCGACGCCGGCACCGCCACCCAGCTGCTGGTCGGCCTCGGCGACCCGGCGGTGCAGGCCGACCTCGCGCTCGTGCAGCGCTACGCGACGGTGCTCACCGACGCCAACACCGCGATCCCGGCCGACGACCTCGCCTACCTCGCGGCCCACGGCGACGAGGTCGCCACCGCCGCCGAGGAGAACCCGCACCAGTGGCAGCGCTGGTGGTGGGTGTGCGTCGCCGGGCAGGTGCTGTTCCTGCCGTTCGTCTTCGTGATGGCCGGCCGGTGGAGCCCGCGCCGGGCACGCCAGGACGAGCAGGCGCACGAGGAGATGGTGGCCCGGGAGCTGGCGGCCCTGCAGCGCACGGACGCCTGAGCACCGCCGCACGGCGGGCCGGGGAGCGCACGCTCCCCGGCCCGCCCGCGTCCCCGGCCCGTCCCGCCCTCAGCGGGAGGCGGCCGCCACCCGCACGCCCAGACCCACGAGCACCGCGCCGGAGGTGGCGTCCAGCCCGCGGCGCACCCGGGGACGCCGGAACCAGCTGCCGGCCCGGCCGACGCCGGCCGCCAGCCCCAGGTACAGCGCCGTCTCGACGGCCACCTGCAGCAGCCCCAGCAGCGCGGCGGTCGGCAGCGGGGAGCTGCCGGCCGGGACGAACTGCGGGTAGAAGGCGATCATGAAGACGGCCAGCTTCGGGTTGGCCAGCTGCACCAGCAGCCCCTCGGCGAAGGCCCCACCCCAGCGCCGGCGCACCGGCCCCGCCGCGGCGCCGGGCTCCTCCACGGGACCGGCGCGCAGCGCCCGCCACAGCGCCCGGCCGCCCAGCCACAGCAGCACCGCCGCCCCGACGGCCCGCAGGACGAGGAAGCCGGCCTCGGACGCGGCGACCGCGGCCGCGACCCCCGCGCCGGCCAGCAGCGCCCAGACGAACAGCCCGGCCTCGAGCCCCAGCACCGTCGGCACCGCGGCGGCGCTCCCCCGCAGGGCCGCCCGGCGCACGACGAGCGCGACGGCCGGTCCCGGGGTCGCGGCGATCAGCAGCACCGCACCCAGGAAGGCGGGCAGCGCGAGCAGCAGCGCCGGGACGTCCACCCGACCAGCGTGGCAGGGACCCCTCCCGGCGTCGCCGGCTTTTTCGTCTCCCGTCGTCCCCAGCTACGTGTGGTACAGGTAGTTGGGGATAACGGTTGATGACGAGACCGGACGGGTCCAGGTCGCTCAGCGCCGGCGGTCGCGCCAGGGCCGGCCGTGCAGCCACCACTCGAGCCGGCGGGTGATCCACGGCAGCAGCAGGTAGGTCATCACCGGGGTGAGCGCCAGCGTCACGACCAGCACCCGCAGCGCCACGGGCACGTCGGCCAGCAGCGCCCCGAGGGTCACCGTGGCCAGCAGGTTGAGCGGGTAGAAGACCAGCCAGATCGTCGTCGCCTGCTTCCACCGCGGCGGCGCCGGCGGCCCGGCAGGGGTGGCGACCTCCGTGCTGACCGGCTGGTCGAACCAGCCCTCGATGCCGGTGCGCCGCTCGGTGCGGGTCACCTCGGCCAGCCCCTCCGCCGAGCGCAGCCACCAGGCGCGCTCCGCCGAGGCCTCCCAGGCGTCGAGCGCCTCCTGGTCGGCGAAGCGGCAGAGCATGTGCCACTCGTCCGAGCCGCCGCGCGGTCGCACCCACCCGGCGCCGAGGAAGCCCGGGAAGGACTCGGCCATCGTCATGCCGGCCCGGATCCACGCCGTCATCTCCCGGGTGTGCGACGGATCGGCCCGGCGGGTGAAGGAGACGGTGACCGGGAGGCGTGCGGCGGCGACCGGGAGCGACGTCGTCATACCGCCAGGATCGGCGACCACCGGCGGGCCGCGCAGGCCGTCCGGGCGTGATCTGCCCCGCCCTCGCCGCTCTCCTCCTTCGGCCGGACCACTACCCGGTGCGCCCATTAGTTGGGGATAACGGACGACACGGCGTCCGGCGGCCTCCGGGGTCCTGCCCGGTGCGTGCGGTTGACTCGCCGGGATGGACGCCGTCGACCGCCTGTGGACCCGCGTGACGGGCGAGGCACCCCTCCCGCCCACGCTCCTGGCCGGGGCCGCCGCCGTCGCGCTGCTCGTGGTCGCCACCCCCGCGCTGTGGCGGCCGGCGCGGACCGTCGTCACCATCGCCCACGAGGGCGCGCACGGCCTGGCCGCGCTGGCCACCGGCCGCCGGCTGGCCGGCATCCGGCTGCACTCGGACACCTCGGGGCTCACCGTGTCCCGGGGCCGGCCCACCGGCGCGGGGATGGTGCTCACCTGCGCGGCCGGCTACGTCGGGCCGGGGCTGTTCGGGCTGGGCGCCGCCGCGCTGCTCGCGGCCGGGCACGCCGTCGGGGTGCTGTGGGCGCTGCTGGCCCTGCTCGCGCTCCTGCTGCTGCAGATCCGCAACCTCTACGGCCTGTGGGCGGTGCTGGTCACCGGCGCGGGCCTGGCCGCCGTCACCGCGTGGCTGCCACCGGCCGGGCAGGCCGCCGTCGCCGCCGCGGTCACCTGGTTCCTGCTGCTGGCCGCGCCGCGCACCGTGCTCGAGCTGCAGGGCGCGCGCCGGCGGCGGGCCGCGCCGGACTCCGACGCCGACCAGCTGGCCCGCCTCACCCGGCTGCCCGCGCTGCTGTGGGTGGGCGTGTTCCTGCTGGTCGACCTGGCCGCGCTCGGCCTCGCCGTCCGGTGGCTGCTCCTCTAGCGCCCCTGGGAGGAGTACGGGCTGCGCCGCCGCGGCTCGGCGCCGTGCGGCTGGACGACCTTCCCGGTGTCGGGCGCCGGCGGGACGTCGACCACCAGGTCCTCGTGGTCGACGGTCACCCGTCGGCCGTGGTGGTGCACGTCGAGCGGGTCGCCGTCGAGCAGCCGGTAGGTGGCCTGCTCCTTGGTCACGGTGACCTGCAGGACGCGGCCCTGGTAGGCCAGCCGGAAGCGCAGCCGGGTGATCCGCTCGGGCAGCCGCGGCGCGAACAGCAGGTGCCCGTCGTGGTCGCGCATGCCGCCGAACCCGGCGACGGCGACCGTCCACCCGCCGGCCATCGAGGCGATGTGGAGGCCGTGCCCGGAGTTGCCGTGCAGGTTCTGCAGGTCGGTGAGCGCGGCCTCCGCCCAGTAGTCGTAGGCCAGCTCCAGGTGCCCGGTCTCGGCGGCCACCACCGCCTGCTGCGCGGCCGACAGCGAGGAGTCCCGCACCGTGCGGGCCTCGTAGTAGGCGAAGTCGGCCACCTTCTCCTCGAAGGTGAACGCGTCCCCGCGCAGGTGCAGGGCCATCACCAGGTCGGCCTGCTTGACCACCTGCTTGCGGTAGATGTCGAAGTACGGGTAGTGCAGCAGCAGCGGGTAGCACTGCGGCGGCGTGTTCGCGAAGTCCCACTCCTCGTGGTGGGTGAAGGCGTCGGACTGCATGTGGACGCCCAGCCGGGTGTCGTAGGGCACGGCCATCAGCCGCGCGGCCCGCCGCCAGGTCTCCACCTCGTCCTCGGTGACCTCCAGCCGGCCGGCGACGTCGGGCTGCCGGTCGACCGCCGCGGCCGCCTCGCGCAGGTTCCGCTGCGCCATGAGGTTCGTGTAGACGTTGTTGTCCACCACGGCGGTGTACTCGTCGGGGCCGGTGACGCCGTCGATGCGGAAGCCGTGCTCCTCGTCGAAGTGGCCGAGCGACGCCCACAGCCGGGCGGTCTCGATCAGCAGCTCCGCGCCGAAGTCGCGGTCGAACTCCTCGTCGCCGGTGGCGTGCAGGTACCGGACGACGGCGTCGGCGATGTCGGCGTTGATGTGGAAGGCCGCCGTCCCGGCCGGCCAGTACCCGGAGGTCTCCTCGCCGCGGATGGTCCGCCACGGGAAGGCCGCGCCGTGCAGGCCGAGCACGCGGGCCCGCGCCCGGGCCTTGTCCAGGGTCGAGTACCGCCAGTGCAGCGCGTCGCGGGCGGCGTGCGGGGCGATGTAGGTGAGCACCGGCAGCACGTAGGTCTCGGTGTCCCAGAAGGTGTGCCCGTCGTAGCCGGGGCCGGTCAGCCCCTTGGCCGGGATGGGCTGCCGCTCGGCGCGCAGGCCCGCCTGCAGCAGGTGGAAGACGCCGACCCGGACGGCCTGCTGCAGCTCGTCGTCGCCGTCGACCTCGACGTCGGCGCCGGCCCAGAACTCGTCGAGGACCTGCCGCTGCTCGTCGGCCAGCCGGGCGAAGCCGGCCAGCTTGGCCGTGGCCAGCGCGCCCTCCACCTGGTCCCGCAGCGCCGCCGCGGACCGCCGCGAGGACCAGCCGTAGGCGAGGTACTTGACCAGCTTCACGCCCGACCCGTGGCCGGGCAGCCGCGCGGCGAGCGTGTAGCGGGCGAGGTCCTCACCGGCCTCCATGTCCTCGGTGGCGGTGTCGGGCACGTCGACGACGTGGTCCATCCCCGCGGCCATCCGCAGGTGGCTGCGCCGGGTGCGGTGCACCATGACCGCGCGCCGCCCCCGGGCGACGCTGAACTCGTTGACCAGCGGCCGGCGCAGCGCCGCCGCCGCGCGCGGGTCGTCGCCCTCGCTGCCGCCGTCGACCGGCTCGTTGGCCAGCAGGTCCGACTGCAGCGCGATGTAGAGGTCGCCCCGGTCGTCGGTGCACTCGACCTGGTACTCGATCGCGGCGATCGAGCGGCGGCGCAGCGAGACCAGCCGGGTGCTGGTCACCCGCACCGTGCGGCCGTTGGGCGAGCGCCACTCGGTGACCCGGCGCAGCACGCCACGCCGCAGGTCCAGGCTCCGGCGGTGCTCGACGATCTCGCCGTAGTCCAGGTCCAGCGGGGTGTCGCCGACCAGCAGCCGGACCAGCTTGCCGTCGGTCACGTTGACGACGGTCTGCCCCTGCTCGGGGAAGCCGTAGCCGGCCTCGGCGTAGGGCAGCGGCCGCTCCTCGAAGAAGCCGTTGAGGTAGGTGCCGGGGACGACGACCGGCTCCCCCTCCTCGAACGAGCCGCGCAGCCCGATGTGCCCGTTGGCGAGCGCGAACACCGACTCGTGCACGCCCAGCGACGAGTGGTCCAGGCCGATCTCGGTCAGCGACCACGGCTCGACCGGGAAGGTCGCTCTCCCCTCGGTCACGTGCGGTCCTCCAGCAGCTGGTCGAGGTCGGTCACGACGACGTCGGCGCCGTTCTCCTTGAGCCCGTCGGCCTGCCCGACCCGGTCCACGCCGACGACGAAGCCGAAGTGCCCCGCCCGCCCGGCCGCGACGCCGGCCAGCGCGTCCTCGAACACCGCGGCGGCGGACGGTTCGACGCCCAGCGCGCGGGCGCCGGCCAGGAACGTGTCGGGGGCGGGCTTGCCGCGCAGCCCCTCCCGCGCGGTCACCACGCCGTCGACGCGGGCGTCGATGAGGTCGGCGAAGCCGCCGGCGGCGATGACCTGCTCGCCGTTGGCCGAGGCGGTGACCACCGCGGTGCGCAGGCCCGCCTCCTTGACCGCGCGCAGGTAGGCGATCGACCCGGGGTAGACCTCGACGCCGTGCTCCTCGAGCTCGGCGAGCAGCAGCTCGTTCTTGCGCCGGCCGATGCCGTGCACCGTCGGCGCGTCCGGCGGGTCCTGCGGGGAGCCCTCGGGCAGCGTGATGCCGCGGCTGGCGAGGAAGTCGCGGACGCCGTCGGCGCGCGGCTTGCCGTCGACGTAGCGGTTGTAGTCGAGCTGGGTGAACTCCGGCGCCTGCGGCTCCCGCGCGCGGAGGAACTCGTCGAAGGTCCGCTTCCAGGCGGCCATGTGCACGGTGGCGGTGCGGGTGAGCACGCCGTCCATGTCGAAGAGGCAGGCACGGATGCCGTCGGGGAGTCCGAGCACGCTGCGGACGCTACCCAGGCCGGTCCCCGGCGACCCGTCGAGATCACGCGGGCCGTCGAGATCACGCGGGCCGTCGAGATCACGCGGGCCGTCGAGATCACGCGGGAGCCCGTCCCGTCCGGGGCGCGCGGCGCGGACCCGCTGCCTAGGGTCGGCGCCGGGACGGCAGCGGCCGCCCCGTCCGCCCGACGAGAGGACCCCGATGGCCGACCGCCCCCAGCCCCCGAGCCCCTACGACTTCCTGCCGCCCGTCCCGTCGTTCACCGTCACCAGCACCGACGTGACCGACGGCGAGGTGCTGCCGATGCCGCACGTCAGCGGCGTCATGGGCGCCGGCGGCGAGGACCACTCCCCGCAGCTGTCCTGGTCCGGCTTCCCCGAGGAGACCAAGGGGTTCGCGGTCACCGTCTACGACCCCGACGCGCCCACCGCCTCCGGCTTCTGGCACTGGGTCGTCACCGGCATCCCCGCCGACGTCACCGAGCTGCCCGCCGGGGCCGGCAGCCGGGACGGCGCGCAGCTGCCGGCGGGCGCCCGGCAGCTGCACAACGACGCCGGCTTCCGCGGCTACGTCGGCGCCGCTCCCCCGGCCGGTCACGGCCCGCACCGCTACTTCACCGTGGTGCACGCCCTCGACGTCGAGGACATGGGCGTGCCCGACGACGCCAGCCCCGCCTTCCACGGCTTCAACCTCTTCGGCCACACGCTGGCGCGCGCCGTGCTGGTGCCCGTCTACGTCCAGGACTGACCGGTCCGGGACCGGCCGGCCGCCGGCGGGGGCGTCCGGGACCCGGGGGATCTCGGCCGGCCCGAGCCGCCCCGGGCGCCCCGCGGCGGCTCAGGCCGGCGGGCGGGCGGCGACGCCGGTCGAGCCGAGCCAGGCGAAGCCCACCCGCTCGTACACCCGGGCGACGTCGTCGTCCCCGGCGGTGAGGAACACCAGCTCCGCCGTCTCCCGGGCCTGCGCGACCAGCGCCGAGGCCAGCGCCGCGCCCACCCCGCGGCCGCGGCGGCGCGGTGAGCTGGCCACGCCGACCACCTCGCTGATCTCGGCGCCGTCGACGTCGACCGGCTGGTGCGCGCCGACGGCGACCGGCTCGCCGTCCTCGACGGCGACCATCACCACGGTGCGCCCGGTGGCCACCCGCTCGCGCAGGACGGCGGTGCGCGCCTCGTCCGGCGGGCCGGGGTCGTCCAGCAGCCCCGCGCCGCCCTCCACGTGGGGGGCGAAGCCGCTCTCCAGCAGGTGCTGGTAGTGCGGCAGCCGCGGGTCCTCGCCGCCGACCAGGTACAGCCGCACCCCGTGCGGGAGCAGCAGCTCGACCGGCTCGTCGGCGACCAGCAGCGGGAACTCGGTGACCAGCAGCCCGGCCCCGCGGGCGGCGGCGCCCAGCGTCGGCGTCCGCTCGACCACCCACTCGACGGCGGCCGGCAGCCCCGCCTCCTCCTGCAGCGCGACCGCGGCGCGGACGTCGTCCCCGGTGACCTCGCGGGTACCCGGGCGCGGGCGGGCCGGGAACGGCCAGGCGGGCGGGCCGATCGGGACCTCGAGCGGGCCGGCGGCGACCGGCGGGGCGTCGGGCAGGGACGCGGCGACGGCGTACTGCTCGACGCGGTCGAGCAGCCCGGGACGCGTCGGCACACCGGCACCCTAGACGCGGCCACCCGGGACGGCGCCGCCCGAGGCCGCCCGGGGCCGGTCCCCCACCCCGGCGGGTGACCCGGCGGCGAGGGGCCGCGCACCCGGGCGGCACGATGGACCCGTGACGGCCGGGACCCGCCCCTCGATCTCGCCCTACGCGGCGTTCGACCGCGACACGTGGCGGTCGCTGGCCGCCACCCGCACGCTGCCCCTGGACGAGGCCGACCTGCGCGCGCTGCGCAGCCTGGGCGACCGCATCGACCTCGACGAGGTCGCCACCGTCTACCTGCCCCTGGCCGAGCTGCTCAACCTGCACGTCACCGCCAGCCAGCGGCTGTGGGCGGCGCGCAACCGGTTCCTCGGCGACACCACCGCCAAGGTCCCCTACGTCATCGCGGTCGCCGGCAGCGTCGCCGTCGGCAAGAGCACCACCGCCCGGCTGCTGCAGACCCTGCTGGCCGCCGCCCCCGGCTCCCCACGGGTCGACCTGGTCACCACCGACGGCTTCCTGTGGCCCAACTCCGTCCTCGAGGCCCGCGGCCTCATGGCCCGCAAGGGCTTCCCCGAGAGCTACGACCGGCGCGCGCTCATCCGCTTCCTGTCCGACGTGAAGTCCGGCCGCGGCGAGGTCAGCGCGCCGGTCTACTCCCACCAGTCCTACGACGTGCTGCCCGGCCGGCGGCAGGTCGTCGACCGGCCCGACGTCCTCGTGCTCGAGGGGCTCAACGTGCTGCAGGCCGGCCGCCGCGACGACGGCCGGGTGCCCGAGGTGTTCCTCTCGGACTTCTTCGACTTCTCCGTCTACGTCGACGCCGCCGAGGCCGACATCCAGCAGTGGTACGTCGAGCGGTTCCTCGCCCTGCGGCGCACCGCCTTCGCCGACACCTCCGCCTACTTCCACCGCTACGCCGACCTCAGCGACGACGACGCCCGCGCCACCGCGCTGTCGATCTGGGCCGCGGTCAACGGCCCCAACCTGCGGCAGAACATCGCCCCCACCCGCTCGCGCGCCCGGCTGGTGCTGCAGAAGGCGGCCGACCACTCGGTGCGCCGGGTGCTGCTGCGCAAGCTCTGACCTCCTCTCCCTCGTGGTTGCCCGTCCCGAACCGGTCACGCGGCGCCTGAGTTGGGGATAACGGTCGAACGGCCGGCGGGGCGGCGCGCATGGTCCGCCTGCCGCCGCGGCTGCCGCCATGGCGAGGACTGACGACCCGATCGGGTCAGGTGGTGAGGTTCGTCACCTGACACCGCCCCCGGGTCGGCGCACACTCGGAGGCGTCCGGTCACCGGACACTCACCGTCAGTGATGTCGGCGGTCCCGCCGCCGGCCCGATCCGGAGTCCTCCCGATGTGCGTACACCCCACCCCCTGCCCCGACGCCGCCACCGACGCGCGTGACCTCGCGGTCGTCGTGAGCAGCCACCCGGAGCAGGGCTGGAGCCTGCTGTGCAACGGCGTCGTCCTCTTCGACGACGACGGCGAGCTGCTCCCCGACGGCAGCGCCGTCGCCGACCACCACCAGTGGCGGACCGCCGGGCTGGTCCGCGCGTAGCGGGAGCCCTCGGAACGACCGGGCGCCCGTCCCCCTCGCGGGGACGGGCGCCCGGTCGTCCCGCGGGCTCAGTCGAAGGCCGCCGCCCCGGCGTCGCCGAACAGGCCGGCGAAGGCCGCGGTGTCGGGCGCCGGGTCCCCGGGCCCCGCGGACTGGGCGAGGAGCAGCCCGCGCGACCCGTCGACGGCGACACCGACCAGCTTGGTGACCGTGTCGCCCCACCCCTCGACCGTGACCTGCAGGCCGGCGCTCTCGCCGCCGACCGCGGGCAGGTCCAGGGGCGCGAGCCGCACCGTGGCGTCGAGGCCCCACGGAGCACTGACCGTCACCGACGAGCAGGCGCCCAGCAGCTCGTCGACCGGCAGCGTCAGGCCGGCGAGCTCCGGCGACTCGGCCAGCACCTGGTAGGTGCGCACCTCGTCGCTGCGGGCGACCTGCGCCGCCACCACCGGGTCGGCCGCCTCGTCGGCGGGCTCCGGCAGCGCCTCCAGCACGTCGGCGCACGCCGCGGGCTCCACGCTCACCCCCTCGGGCGGGCCGTCGTGCTCGCCGTCGTCGTCGCGGTCGTGCCAGCCGCCCCAGCCCCGGCCCCAGCCCCAGCCGTCGCCGTCGTCGCCGTCGTCGAGCCGGACGACGGACGCGTCCGGGCCGAACGCCTCGGCGGGCAGCAGCCGGTCCCCGAGGTCGCCGGCGGCCGGCGTCTCCCCGGGCGTGCCGGGATCCTCGGCGGGAGTGGGGTCGGGGGCCTCCTCGGTGGCCGCCGCCGGGCTCACGTCCTCGGGCCCGGCCGTCTGCTCCCCGGTCCCCCCGCACGCCGCGAGCAGCGCCGCCCCGCAGGCCAGCACCCCCGCGCACGCCGTCCGCCGCACCCGTCGCGTCCTTCCCGCCATGCGGTGATGGTCCCCCTCGCCGGGGAGCGGCGTCGAGGGGTCGGAACCGGACCGCGCCCCGAGCCGTTGGTCCGCCGTCCGTCACCGTCGCCGGAGGTGCCCCCCGTGCCGACCGCCCTGCTGTCCCTCCCCGCCCCCGCCGAGCAGGCCGAGCGGCTGGTCGCCGCCGGCGCCCACGAGCGCGCGGGCCTGTCGACGACCGAGCTGCGCGCGCTGGCGGCGGGCGTCCCGGACGACGGCCTGCTCGTCCTCGCGCCGTCGCTGCTGCCGGCCACCGCCCTGGTGGAGCTGGTGTCCTGGCGGGACCGGCCGGTGTTCGTCGTCGTGGATCTGACCGACCTGGACGCCTTCGCCCCGCTGGAGGACGCCGCGCCGCCCGCCGACGTCTACGCCCTCTCCTCCCCCGAGCGCGGCGACGGGTTCCGCAACTGCACCCCGGACGAGTCGCTGCCCCGCATCCGCGCCGCCGGCCGGACGCCGCTGACGGTGACCGAGGGGCTGACCTGGCTGCTGCAGTGCCCGGACCTGCTGGAGCGCAACGCCTGCACGATGACCGTCGGCTCCCGGGTGCTGCGGACCGACGGGTCGCTGGACGCCCGCACCCCGGCGCTGTGGATCAGCAACGGCACCGGCCGCGACGGCCCCGAGCGGCGGGGCACGGCGAAGGTCGGCTGGTGCTGGGCGGGCAACCGGCACACCTGGCTCGGCATCGCCTCCGCCGCCGGCCGCACCCCGGTGTCGTGAGGGAACGGCCCCGCTGCCGGGGCCCGGGCCCCGGCGGCGGGGCCCTCCGACTAGGCCTGGGCGCCCACCACGTCGGCGGCGGTGCCCAGGTCGTCGGGGGCGCCCTCGCCGCGGTCGGGCACGCGCGTCCGCGGCGCGTGCGCCGGCTCCGGCTCGGCGAAGGCCTCCGGCGGCGGGCAGGAGCAGACCAGGTTGCGGTCGCCGAAGGCCTGGTCGATCCGGCGCACCGGCGACAGGTAGCCGCGGGTGACCAGCGAGGGCACCGGGAACACCGCCGCGCCGCGCGGGTAGGGCCGGTCCCAGTCCCCGGCGAGCATCTTCAGCGTGTGCGGGGCGTTGCGCAGCGGGTTGTCCGCCTTGTCGTACTCCCCCGACGCGACCCGCTCGATCTCCCCGCGGATGGTCACCATCGCCTCGACGAACCGGTCGAGCTCGGCCTTGTCCTCGCTCTCGGTCGGCTCGACCATCAGCGTGCCGGCCACCGGGAAGCTCATCGTCGGCGCGTGGAAGCCGAAGTCGACCAGCCGCTTGGCGATGTCGTCGTTGGTGATGCCGGTGGCCCGCGTCAGCGGCCGGATGTCGAGGATGCACTCGTGGGCGACCAGCCCGCCCGCGCCGGTGTAGAGCACCGGGAAGTGCTCGCGCAGCCGGGCGGCGAGGTAGTTGGCGCCCAGCACCGCGTGCTCGGTGGCCCGCCGCAGCCCGGCGGGGCCCATCAGCCGCAGGTAGGCCCACGAGATCGGCAGGATCCCGGCCGACCCCCACGGCGCGGCCGACACGGCCGGGCCGGAGCCGCCGGTGTCGGCCAGCGGGTGGCCCGGCAGGAACGGCACCAGGTGCTCCCGGACGCCGATCGGCCCGACGCCGGGCCCGCCGCCGCCGTGCGGGATGCAGAAGGTCTTGTGGAGGTTGAGGTGGCTGACGTCGGAGCCGAACCGGCCCGGCCGCGCCAGCCCGACCATCGCGTTGAGGTTGGCGCCGTCGACGTACACCTGCCCGCCGGCGTCGTGCACCGCGGCGCAGATCTCGCGGACCTCGGTCTCGAACACCCCGTGCGTCGACGGGTAGGTGATCATGATGGCGGCCAGCCGCTCGGCGTGCTGGTCGATCCTGGCGCGCAGGTCGGCGACGTCGACGTTGCCGGCCTCGTCGCAGGCCACCACGACCACCCGCATCCCGGCCATCACCGCGCTGGCGGCGTTGGTGCCGTGCGCGGAGCTGGGGATGAGGCAGACGTCGCGGTGCGACTCGCCGCGGGAGGCGTGGTAGCCGCGGATCGCCAGCAGCCCGGCGAACTCGCCCTGCGAGCCGGCGTTGGGCTGCACGCTCACCGCGGCGTACCCGGTGATCTCGGCCAGCCAGGTGCACAGCTCGTCGATCAGCTGCCGGTAGCCGCGCGCCCGCTCGGCCGGGGCGAAGGGGTGGAGCCCGGCGAACTCCGGCCAGGTGATCGCGGCCATCTCGACGGCGGAGTTGAGCTTCATCGTGCACGACCCCAGCGGGATCATCGTGCGGTCCAGCGCCAGGTCCTTGTCCGACAGCGAGCGCAGGTAGCGCATCATCGCCGTCTCCGAGCGGTGCGCGGAGAAGACCGGGTGGGTGAGGAACGGGGTGCGCCGGCGCAGGGCGGCGGGCAGCGCGTCCGGGCCGTCGTCGTCGAGGGCGGACTCGTCCGCGGCGACGCCGAACGCCTCGGCCACCCGGCGCAGCACCTGCGGCGTCGTCGTCTCGTCGCAGGCGACGGCGACGGTGTCGGCGTCGACCCGGCGCAGGTCGATCCGCCGGGCCGCGGCGGCGGCGACCACCTCGTCGGCCCGTCCGGGGACGCGGGCCTGCACGGTGTCGAAGAACTCCTCGTGGACGACCTCGACGCCGCCGGCCCGCAGCCACCCGGCCAGCGCCAGCGCGCTGCGGTGCACCCGGGCGGCGATCGCGGTCAGCCCCTCGGCCCCGTGGTAGACGGCGTAGGCGCCGGCCATGACGGCGAGCAGCACCTGCGCGGTGCAGATGTTGCTGGTCGCCTTCTCCCGGCGGATGTGCTGCTCGCGGGTCTGCAGCGCCAGCCGGTAGGCGACGTCGCCGTCGGCGTCGACCGACACCCCGACCAGCCGGCCGGGCAGCTGCCGGGCCAGGCCCTCGCGCACCGACAGGTAGCCGGCGTGCGGGCCGCCGTAGCCCAGCGGGACCCCGAAGCGCTGCGTGCTGCCGCAGGCGACGTCGGCACCCCACTCGCCCGGCGCCTCGAGCAGGGTGAGCGCCAGGACGTCGGCGGCGACGACGACGGCCGCGCCGGCGGCGTGCGCGGCGTCGGCCAGCGCCCGGTGGTCGCGGACCGCGCCGCTGGCGCCCGGGTAGGACACCAGCACGCCGAACGCGCCGGCCTCGGGCAGGTCGGCCGGCCAGCCGGCGGACAGGTCGGCGACGTGCAGCCGGATGCCCAGCGGCTCGGCGCGGGTCTGCAGCACCGCGAGGGTCTGCGGCAGCGTGTCGGCGTCGACGACGAACACCGCGTCGGGCTTCGCGCGCCCGGCGCGGCGGACCAGCGTCATCGCCTCGGCCGCGGCGGTGGCCTCGTCGAGCATCGAGGCGCCGGCGACGGGCAGGCCGGTGAGGTCGGCGACCATCGTCTGGAAGTTCAGCAGCGCCTCGAGCCGGCCCTGGCTGATCTCGGGCTGGTAGGGCGTGTAGGCGGTGTACCAGGCGGGGTTCTCCAGCACGTTGCGCTGGATGACCGCCGGGGTGACCGTGCCGGAGTAGCCCAGCCCGATCATCGGCACGGCGACCTGGTTGGCCGCGGCCCGCTCGCGCAGCTCGGCGAGCACGGTGGCCTCGTCGGCGGCCGGGGGCAGCGAGAGCTCGTCGCGGTCGCGCACCGCCTCGGGGACGGTGGCGTCGACCAGCGACTGCAGCGAGTCGTGGCCGACGGCCTCGAGCATCGCGGCGGTCTCGTCCGCCCGGGGGCCGATGTGCCGGCCGGCGAAGGAACCCGCGGGGCTCAGGGAGCGCAACGACGGGAGGGAGTGAGCAGCGTCCGCCACTGCCACGACGCTACCAGCGCCTCCCGCGCGGGAACGGCGGACCGCTCACGACCGCCGGGCGGGGCGTTCCCCGGACGCGCGGGAGGGGCGTCCCGCGGGGTGCGGGACGCCCCTCCCGGACGTGCAGGTCCGGCTACGCGGTCTGGGCTACGCGGTCTGGGCGCGGCGACGGCGGCGCAGGGCCAGCTCGTCGTCGGCCGCGTGCAGCGGCGCGCCGTCCAGCCGCTCGGCGGGCAGCTCGGCCAGCTCGCCGGACAGCTCGCGCAGCGCGCCGGACACCGCGATGCCGAAGACGCCCTGCCCGCCGGCGAGCAGGTCGACGACCTCCTCGGCCGAGGTGCACTCGTAGACCGTCGCCCCGTCGGAGAACAGCGTGACGTTGGCGAGGTCCTTGATCCCGCGGTTGCGCAGGTGGTCGACGGCCTTGCGGATGTTCTGCAGCGACACCCCCGTGTCGAGCAGCCGCTTGACCACCTTCAGCACCAGGATGTCGCGGAACGAGTACAGCCGCTGTGTCCCCGACCCGGTGGCGCTGCGCACCGAGGGGGCGACCAGACCGGTACGGGCCCAGTAGTCCAGCTGGCGGTAGGTGATCCCGGCGGCGGCACACGCCGTCGGGCCGCGGTACCCGACGAGGTCGGTGTCGACCTCGTCGTAGTCCGTCGCCCCCACGGCGGCGTCGCTGAAGAGCTGACCCTGGGAGCCCTCGCTCTGGTCGCTCACGTCAGCGTCCTCCTTCGAGTCCCGCCACAGGCGCGGCGGAGCGTCCCGGAGTGCTCCCGCTTCCCCACGGGTCACACCGGTGTTGTCCGCGACCGTAAGCCGGGCCCCCAGGGCGGTCAACTGACGCGGGCGGCGTGTCGCCCCACTCACCCCGAGAGAGTGGTATCGGCAGCTCCGCGCCGGACTCCAGCGTTCTGTGACTGGTGTGACGAGCGAGACGCACGGGGTCCCACCCGTCCCGTGGGTGCACGGGCGGCAGCCGGGACGCCGCTCCCCGGCGGCGTCCCGCGCCCACCGGGCGTCAGGCGCCGCCGGAGCCGGAACCGGCGCCGAAGTCCTCGGGCGAGATCTGGTCGAGGAACTCGCGGAACTTCTCGACCTCGTCCTCCTGCTCGTCGGGGATCTCGATCCCGACCTCGTCGAGCAGCTCCTCGGCGCCGTAGATGGGGGCGCCGGTGCGCACGGCCAGGGCGACGGCGTCCGACGGGCGGGCGCTGACCACCCGGTCGTCACCGAAGTCCAGCTCGGCGATGTAGATGCCGTCGCGCATCTCGGTGATGTTGACCGCCTCGAGCGTGGCGCCGAGGGTGCGCACGACCTCGCGGAGCAGGTCGTGGGTCATCGGCCGCGCCGGCCGCACGCCCTGCTGCTCGAACGCGATGGCGGCGGCCTCGACCGCGCCGATCCAGATCGGCAGGTACCGCTCCCCCTGCGTCTCCTTCAGCAGCAGGATCGGCTGGTTGCCGGGCAGCTCGACCCGGACCCCGACAACTCTGAGTTCCTGCACGGTGTTGCTCCTCAGCTGCGGCGGTACGGGGAGGCGCCGGTCTGCGGTGACGGACGGCCGGTCCGGCGGCTGGGTCCACGGTACGCCGGACTCACGGGCGCAACAGGTCGCGCAGTCGCGCCTCCAGCAGCGCCCGGTGCAACTGCGCCGACAGCGCCGCGAGCTCGGCCAGCTGCTCGGTGGCGCGGGCCCGCGCGTCCTCCGAGCGGGAGCGCAGCACCGGCGCGAGCAGCTGCTCGACCAGGGCGGCCTCCCGTTCCGCGCCGGTGCGGAACACCCGCAGGTGGCGCGGCTCGATGCCGTGCCGGGCCAGCCCCGCAGCCGCCCGCGCGACCGGCAGGTCGCCGGCCGGGTGCCGCCCGTCGGCGTCGGGGACGAGCAGCCCGAACTGGACGCAGTCGCCCAGCTGGGCCGGTGTCAGCCCGGCCGCCGCGGCGAACGCGGCGGCCTCCATCGGCCCGGACGCCGCCGCGGCGTCCCCGTCCGGCCGGAGCTCCTCCGGCACGGCCGGGGCGGCCGGGTCCGGCACCGGCTCCCCGCGGTCGAGCGCGTCCAGGTGCTCCTTGATGACCCGCAGCGGGAGGTAGTGGTCCCGCTGGGCGGTGAGCACGTACCGCAGCCGGTCGACGTCGGCCCGGGAGAACTTCCGGTACCCCGACGGCGTCCGCTGCGGGGAGACCAGGCCCTCGGCCTCGAGGAACCGGATCTTGCTGATGGTCACGTCGGGGAAGTCGTCGCGCAGGGCGCCCAGCACCGCCCCGATGGTCAGGCGGGGGGTGCGGGCGTCGGGCGCGCCGTCCCCGGACGCGCCGGCCGGCGCGGAACGCAAGGGATCAGCGCCCCGCTGTCAGCGGGCGGCGGGCTCGCCGGTGCGCGGGCCGGTCAGGTAGACGAGGCGGAACTTGCCGATCTGCACCTCGTCGCCGCCGGACAGGGTCGCGACGTCGACCGGCTCCCGGTTGACGTAGGTGCCGTTGAGGCTGCCGACGTCGTGCACCGAGAAGCCGCCGCCCTCGCGGTGGAACTCCACGTGCCGGCGGCTGACGGTCACGTCGTCGAGGAAGATGTCGCTGTCGGGGTGCCGGCCGGCGGTCGTGACGTCCTGGTCGAGCAGGAACCGGCTGCCGGCGTTCGGACCGCGCTTGACCACGAGCAGCGCCGACCCGGCGGGCAGGGACTCGACCGCCCCGGCGTGCGCGTCGGCCGAGGGCTCCGCGGCCTCCGGGACGTCGCCGGTGTCCTCGCCGCCGACCTTGGGGATGACGCTCGTCGACTCCCCGACGCGCTCCTGGGAGAGGGCGGCGCCGCACTGCGCGCAGAAGCGACTGCCCTCGGGGTTGTCGTGGCCACAACGAGTGCAGTGCACGTCTGTCTCCTCCGGTGCAGGGGGCACCGCCGCGGGCATGTGGTCCTGCCGCGGGCGGCCGGCGGACGACGGCACCGGACGGTGTCGTCGCGGGTCGGCCGCCGTGCGGGGCACGGCGGGCCGTTGGTCATGGAACCAGCGGTGGTCCCGAGGGTCAACCGGACGCCGGGGAGGTGTCACAGCTGTCCCACGGGGCCGTCGAGGACCCGTTCCCAGGGGCAGCATAGTGATCGTCCCCGGGCGCCCGGGCGGCCCGGGGGGTGGTCAGGACGCGTCGACCAGCGCCTGGTAGGCGGCCGCGTCGAGCAGGTCGGCGGTGGGGTCGCCGCCGTCGCCGGCCACGGTGATCTCGACCAGCCAGCCGGTGCCGTAGGGGTCGGCGTTGATGGTCTCCGGGGCGTCGCCGAGGGCCTCGTTGACCGCCGAGACGGTCCCGGCCACGGGCGAGTAGACGTCGGACACCGACTTGGTCGACTCGACCTCGCCGATCGGGTTGCCGGGGCCGACCTCCTCCCCCACCTCGGGCAGCTGCACGAACACGATGTCGCCGAGCGCGTCCTGCGCGTGGTCGGTGATGCCGACCCGGACGACCGTGCCCGCCTCCCCGCTGCCCTGCACGAGCGCCCACTCGTGCTGGTCGGTGTAGCGGCGGTCGTCGGGCGTGCTCATGCGGTGTCGTCTCCAGGTCGGTCGTGGCCCTCCTGCAGGGGCCCGCGCCGAGCGCCAGCGAGGCGTGGGGGGCAGGAGGGTCCTCAGTCGGTGTCGGGCTGAGCGTATTGAGGCTCGTCGAGCGGCCGCAACGCGTCCACCACGACCCGGTCGCGCTGCTCGATGTCGACGCTGCCGCCCTGCCGGCCGACCCGGTCCACGACGCCGCCGGGGATGCTCATCGCCGTCTGCAGGTCCTGCGGGGAGCCGATGACGACGACCTCGTAGGGGGCGCTCACCGCCCGCCCGTCGACCTGCAGGGCGCCCGGCACGCCGGTGACGGCGGTGGAGACGCCGACCCGCACGCCGTCGATCTGCATGGTCTCCGCCCCGGCGCCGCGCAGCTCCTGGATGGCGTCGAGCAGGTCGGCGACCCGCACCTGCGCCTCGGGGTCGCGGATGGTCATGACCAGGCCCGGCCCCTCGGCGGCGACGGTGCCGTTGAGGACGGCCAGGGCGTCGGCGCGCTCGTTGGCGTCCTCGAGGGCGGCGGCCGAGCGGCTGTCGGTGTCGGACAGGTCGCGCAGCGCGCTGCGCTGGTCGGCGATCTGGGCGCGCAGCCGCTCCTCCTCGAGGTCGAGGTCGTCGAGGATCGCGACGAGCTCCTCCTCGCGGGCGCCCTCGAGCGCCTGGCCGGTGTCGGTGCTGCGCACCTGCACCGCGATCGCGAAGCCGAGCAGCAGGGTGAGGACGCCGATCAGCAGGCCGGCGACCACGCGCTGCCGGGGGCGCCGCGGGGCGGCCGGGCCCCGCTCCGGGGTGGTGGCGTCCTCCCCGGTGGGCGGCTCCCCCGCGGGCGGCTGCCCGGCGGGTCGCGCGGCGGGCTCGGGGACGTCGCCGGCGGGCTCGGGGACGTCGCCGGCCGGGGCGGTCCCCGCGGCCAGGGCCTCGGCGGGGCCGGCGTCGGTGACCTCCGGCCCGGCGTCGGCCGGGACGGGCGGGCGGGGGTCGTCCCCGGCGGGACGCGGGGTGCCGCTCATGCCCGGAACAGGTGCCGGCGGATGGCCGCGGCGTTGCCGAAGATGCGGATGCCGAGGACGACGACGACCGCCGTGGACAGCTGGGCGCCGACGCCGAGCTGGTCGCCGAGGAAGACGATCAGCCCGGCCACGACGACGTTCGACACGAACGAGATGACGAACACCTTGGCGTCGAAGATGCCGTCGAGGCGGGCGCGGGCGCCGCCGAACACCGCGTCGAGCGCGGCGACCACCGCGATCGGCAGGTAGGGCTGCAGCCACAGCGGGACGGTGGGGTCGATGACGAGGCCGAGCGCGATGCCGACGGCCAGGCCGATGACGGGGATCACCGCTCAGTCCCCCGTGCCGCCGGCGGCGGCCTCGGCCGGGGTGCCGGCGAAGGGCACGGCGGAACGCAGCTCGGGGACTCCCCCGGCGGGAACGGACAGCTCGTCCTCCTGGGCGAACTCGAAACGCAGGCCGTAGGTCTCCGAGATGACCGCCAGGGCGTTGACCTCGGGACTGGCCAGGAACCGGGCCCGGAGGTCGTCCGGGTTCCCGATGGCGCTGACGCGGTAGGGGTTGGTGACCGGGCGGAAGTCCACGAGGACCGCCTCCCCGGCGAAGCGGATCGCGGTGGTCGGGCCGAGCCGCTGGCCGTTGATCGACACCGCCTCGGCGCCGGCGGACCACAGGGCGTTGACCACCAGCTGCAGGTCGCCGTCGCGGACGTCGCCGCTGCCGTCGTCGTCGGTGCCGCCGACCGGGTCGGCGTCGGCGTCGGGCTCGGCGTCGGCCAGGGTGACCAGCAGGCCGGGACCGGTCACCGCGTCGAGGCCGGCGGCGAGCTCGGCGGCCTCGAGGGCGTCGATGGCCCGGCGGCCGACGGTGCTGGCGGCCAGCGCGTCGTCGCGGGCGTCGGCGACCCGGCCGCGCAGGTCCTCCAGCTCGGCGGCGAGGTCGTCGGTGCTGGCGGACTGGGCACCGATCTCCTCGACCAGCCGGGCGCGGACCTCGTCCTGCCCGGCGGCCCGCGCGGCGGCCTGGTGGTAGGTCACCGAGAACAGCAGCCCGGCCAGCGCCATCGTCACCGCGACCGCCAGCGCGCCCAGCCGGCGGCGGCGCGGCGGCGCGTCCCCCGGGCCCGCGGCGCGGGCCCCCGCAGCACGGGCGTAGGCGGGGTCCAGGGTCTCGGCGAGCACCTGGTCCAGCAGCGAGGCGCCCATGGACCGCACCCCGCCGCGGGCCGGCGGGGCCGGCCGGGGAGTCGGTCGGGTCGCGGTCACGGCGCCGGGTGGGCCGGCGCGCCCGCCCCGGACCGGGCCGTCCCCCGCGACAGCGCCCGCTCGGCGCGGACGATCCCGGCCACCTGGACGACGTAGAGCACCCCGGCCAGCACGTAGAGCACGCCGCCCCAGATGGTGAACGCGTAGGCGAACGGCTGGACCCAGGCCAGCCAGGCGCCGGTGGCGTCGTCGGCCAGCAGCAGCAGCGGGAAGGCGTAGAGCAGGTTGAACGTGGCCGCCTTGCCCAGGTAGTGCACCTGCAGCGGCTCGTAGCCGTGGGAGCGCAGGACCAGCAGCATCAGCCCGAGCACCACCTCGCGGCCGACGAGCACCGCGACCACCCACAGCGGGACGACGTCGCGGAACACGAAGGCGACGAGCGTGGCGACGATGTAGAGCCGGTCGGCGGCCGGGTCGAGCAGCGCGCCGAGGCGGCTGGACTGGCCGAGCACCCGGGCGAGCTTGCCGTCGGCCCAGTCGGTGACGCCGGAGACCATGAGCACGACCACGGCCCAGCCGTCCTCGTGCGGGCCCAGCAGCAGCCAGAGGAACAGCGGCACGCCGAGCAGCCGCAGCACCGACAGGGCGTTGGGGACGGTCCACACCCGGTCGGGCAGCTCGTTGCGGTCGGGCACCCGGCCCACACCCGCGTCCGGCCCCACGACCGCGCCCGCCATCGACCCCGGTTCCGGGGACGCCGGGACGGCCGACGACCCCTGCGACGACGTCACTGCTCCTCCACCCCGCTGCACACCGTGCCCGAGGCTAGTCGACGGACCCCGCTCGTCCCCGCCACGCGCAGGATCGTGGCGGGGACGTCCGGCCGGGGGCCGGCGGCTACGCCGGGACGGCGACCAGCGAGGCGGGAGCCGGCTCGTGGCCCAGCGGGCGCCGGCTGAAGGAGCCGGTGCCGTGGCTGACCGAGCGCAGCGCGCCGGCGTAGCCGAGCAGCTCCACCTCGGGCACCTCGGCGCGGACGGTGGTGCGGTCCCGGTGGGGGTCGGCGTCGCTGCCGGTGACCCGGGCCCGGCGGGAGGACAGGTCGCTCATCACCGCGCCGACGTGCTCGCCGGGCACGACCACCTCGACCTCGCACCACGGCTCGAGCACCTTGGTGCCCGCGGCGGCCGCGAGCTCGCGGACCGCCAGCGCCCCGGCGGACTGGAAGGCCGCGTCGGAGGAGTCGACCGAGTGCGCCTTGCCGTCGACGAGGACGAAGGCGACGTCGACCAGCGGCCGGTCGTCGTGGACGCCCTTGGCGCACTGCGCGCGGATGCCCTTCTCGACGCTGCCGTGGTACTGGCTGGGCACCGCCCCGCCGACCACCCGCTGCTCGAAGGTGATGCCCGACCCCGGCGGCCCGGGCTCGGCCTCCACCACGACGACGGCGTACTGGCCGTGGCCGCCGGACTGCTTGACCAGCCGCCCGGTGGCCTTCGCCGGCGCGGCGAGGGTCTCGACCATCGGCACCCGCACCGGGACGGTGGTCACCGCGACGCCGTGCCGGGTGCGCAGCCGCTCCAGCAGCACCTCGCCGTGGGCCTCCCCCACGCACCACAGCAGCAGCTGCCCGGTGTCGCGGGAGCGCTCGACGCGCACCGTCGGGTCCTCGGCGGCCAGCCGGGCCAGCGCGGGCCCGAGCCGGTCCTCGTCGGCGCGGGAGGCGGCCTCGACCGCGACCGGGTGCTGCGGCACCGGCAGGTCCCAGGGCGGCACCAGCCGCGGGTCGCCGGGCGCGGACAGGGTGTCGCCGGTCTCGGCGGTGCTCAGCCGGGCGACGGCGCAGACGTCGCCGGCCGGGCAGGCGGCGACCGGGCGCAGCGCCGACCCGAGCGGGGAGGACACCGCGCCGATGCGCTCGTCGGCGTCGTGGTCGGGGTGGCCGCGGTCGGCGCCGCCGTGCCCGGAGACGTGCACCGGGGTGTCCGGGGTGAGGGTGCCGGAGAAGACCCGCAGCAGGGAGACCCGGCCGAGGTAGGGGTCGGTCGTCGTCTTGACCACCTCGGCGACCAGCGGGCCGTCGGGGTCGCAGGCCAGCGCCGGGGCCTTCGAGCCGTCGGGGCGGGTGACCGGCGGGCAGCCGTGCTCCGCGGGGCTCGGGAAGCCGTGCACGATCAGGTAGAGCAGCGCGTCGAGGCCGATGCCCTGCAGCGGGGCGGCGCAGAGCACCGGGTGGAAGTGGCCGCGGGCGACCGCGGTGCCCAGGTCGGCCATCAGGTCGCCCTGGACCAGCTCGTCACCGGCGAGGTAGCGCTCCATGAGCGCCTCGTCCTCGCTCTCGCCGATGATCCCCTCGATCAGCTCGCTGCGGAGCCGCTCGGCGTCGGGGGCCTGCGCGCCGGGTTCGAGCAGGTTGACCACGCCGCGCACGGTCCCGTCGGGCGCCCGGTCGACGAGGTGGACCGGGTACACCCCCTCCCCGAGCGCCGTCCGGCACAGCCGCACGGTCTCCTCGACGTCGGCCCGGGCGCGGTCGAGCTGGGTGACGACGACGGCGCGCGGCATGCCGACCGCGGCGCACTCCTCCCACAGCTGCACGGTGGTCGCGTCGACGCCGCCGACGGCGGAGACGACGAACAGCGCGGCGTCGGCGGCCCGCAGCCCGGCGCGCAGCTCGCCGACGAAGTCGGGGCTGCCGGGGGTGTCGAGCAGGGTGATCCGGGTGCCGTCGTGCTCGACGGTGGCCACGCCGAGGGTCACCGAGCGCTGCTGGCGGACCTCGACGTCGTCGCTGTCGAGGCAGGTGGTGCCGTCCTCGACCCGGCCGGCGCGCACGAGGGCGCCGGTGGCCACGAGCAGCGCCTCGGCGAGGGTCGTCTTGCCGGCGCCGGCGTGGCCGACGAGGGCCACGTTGCGCACCCGGGCCGCCTCGCGCGGCTCCGGCGCCGGGACGACGTCCCTACCCACGGCGGCCGCCGGGCCGGTCGTTGTCCTGGAGGGGGATGCGCACGGGGACCTCCCGGGCTCACGGGATGTGGTGTGCACCACACCCTGCCCCCGGACGCGCGGGCCGGGCAAGCCCCTGCCGGGCCTCAGTCGGCGGCGGTCCCGGTCGCGGTCCCGGCGGCCGCACCGACGGTGACCTGGACGGTGCACCCGGCCCACCCGGCGGGGGTGACGTCGCCGACGGCGGCGGTCACGTCGTCGCGGGTGCCTGCCGCCAGCGCGGCCATGACCAGCCGGGAGGCGGCGGCCGCGGGGCGCCGCTCGGCGGCGAGGACGCGCTGCAGGGTGGCGGCCGGGACGACGCCGGACAGCCCGTCGGAGCACAGCAGCAGCCGGTCGCCGGGCTCGGCGCGGACGGCGATCAGGTCGGCCCGGCCGGGGTCGGCCGAGCCGCCGAGGGCGCGCAGCAGCACCGAGCGCATCGGCGAGGCGGCGGCCTCCTCGGGGGTCATGTCGCCGGAGTCGACCAGCGCCTGCACCAGCGAGTGGTCGGTGGTGAGGCGGGTGAGGACGCCGGCGCGCATCAGGTGGGCGCGGCTGTCGCCGACGTGCGCGACCACCAGCCGGCCGTCGCGGGTGAGCACGGCCGCGGTGCAGGTGGTGGCCATGCCGGTCAGCGCGGGGTCGGCCGCGGCGGCCGCGCGCACGGCGGCGTCGGCGGCGGCGAGCGCGTCGGCCAGGCCCGCGTCCGGGGCGGCCTCGGTGCCGTCGGCACGGGCGGCGGCCGCGCGGGCGACCACCTCCTCGACGACCAGGCGGGCCGCGGTGGCCCCGCCCCGCCCGCCGCCCACGCCGTCGGCGACGACGAGCAGCGCGGGACCGGCGGACCCGGCGTCCTGGTCGGCGCCGCGGGGGCCGGCCAGGGAGACCGCGGCGGGGTCGAGGACCAGCCGGTCCTGCCCGGCCCCGTCCGGCGGCGGGACCCGGCGCCCGCCCGGCGCCTCGGCCGCGGGGAACCACGGCAGCGGCGTCGACGGGGCGGTCACGGGCGACAGCATGGACTGCCGTGCCCGGTTTCCGGAGGGGAACGGCGCGCGCCGCCCCCGGTGCCGGCCGGCCCCGCCTCCTCCCGCGGTGCCCGGCCCCGCCCCGCAGCGCGAGGGCGGGCACCACGAGGCGGGGCCCGGCCGGGAGACTGGGGCGGTGACGAGCGCGACGGGCGGGCACGCGGCCGGGCGGGACCAGGAGAGCAGCCGGGCGCACGCGGTGCCGCGGGAGGCCGCCGACGGGCCGCCGCCGTGGGTGGCCGCGTGCGGGACGCCGGTCGCCGTCGTCCAGGGGGCGTGGAACGGCCGGCGCGGGCTCGGCTCCGACGACGTCTGCCCGGAGTGCCGCCGGCTGGTCCCCGCCTGAGGCGTCCTGGCTCACCGCCGCGCGTCCCGGCTCACGGTCGGCGCCGAGCCAGGACGCAGCACGATCAGGCCGGCTGGTCATGCGCGGACGCCGCCGGCTCCCTCGAGCGCGTCGTCGTCCTCGAACTCGGCGACGGTGGCGCCGGGCAGCCGCACGGTGAACACCGTCCGCCCGGGCCGGCCGGCCACGCCGACGGTGCCGCCGTGCCCGGCCACCACGGCCGCGACGATCGCCAGCCCGAGGCCGGTGCTGCCGGAGGCCCGCGAGCGCGCGGAGTCGCCGCGGGCGAACCGCTCGAAGACCCCGGCCCGCAGGTCGGCGGGCACGCCCGGGCCGTCGTCGGCGACCTCGAGCACCGCGGTGCCGTCCTCGGCGCGCAGCCGGGTGGTCGCCGTCGTCCCGGCCGGGGTGTGCGTGCGGACGTTGGCCAGCAGGTTGGCCAGCACCTGGTGCAGCCGGGCGGCGTCGCCGGGGACGAGCACGGCCGCGCCGGGCAGGTCCACCCGCCAGCGGTGCCCGGGGCCGGCGGCGTGCGCGTCGCTGACGGCGTCCACGACCAGCCCGGTGAGGTCCACGGTGCCGACGGTGAGCTCGCGGCCGGCGTCGAGGCGGGCGAGCAGCAGCAGGTCGTCGACCAGGCCGGACATGCGCACCGCCTCCGCCTCCACCCGGCGCAGCGAGGTGTCGGCGTCCTCGGGCAGCCCGCCGCGGCGGCGCACCAGCTCGGTGTAGCCGCGGATGGAGGTGACCGGGGTGCGCAGCTCGTGGCCGGCGTCGGCGACGAACCGGCGCAGCCGGGTCTCCGACGCCTGCCGCGCGGCGATGCCCGACTCCACCGAGTCCAGCAGCCGGTTGAGCGCCGCGCCCACCCGGCCGACCTCGGTGCGCGGGTCGGTGTCGGCGGCCGGCACCCGGTCGGGCAGCCGCACCTCGCCGCTGGACAGCGGCAGCGCGGCGACCCGCCCGGCGGTGGCGGCGACCCGGTGCAGCGGGCGCAGCGTGCGGCCCACCACCAGCGACCCGGCGACGCCGGCGGCGAGCAGACCCAGCAGCCCGGCGACCACCTCGACGGCGACCAGCCGGACCAGCGCGGCCTCGGCCGAGGCCAGCGGCAGGCCGGTGACCAGCAGCTCGCCGTCGCCGGCGGGCGAGGCGACCACCCGGTAGTCCCCCAGCGGGCCGAGGCCGACGGTGCGCGCGGCCCCGTCGGCCGGGACGCCGGCCAGCGCGGCGGCCTCCGCGGCGGTCAGCGCCTCGCCGTCGCCCTCCCTGCCGATGACGGCGGCCTCGGTCACCGCGCCGTCGACGACGCGCGCGCCGAGCGTGCCGTCGCCCTGGCCGGGGACGAGCAGGAAGTCCGGCCCGCCCCCCGGGTCGCCGTCCCCGGGCGCGCCCGGGCCGCCGTCCGCGTGCGCCGAGCGGGTCACGGCGGCGGCCAGCCGGTCGTCGACCTGGCCGAGCAGCTCACCGCGGACCGCGGCGGTCGCCGCCACCCCCACCACGACGAGCACGAGGGCCAGCGGGACGAGGAAGACCCACAGCAGCCGCGCCCGCAGCGAGCGGGGCCGGGCTCGCCCGGGGAGGGCACGCGTCGTCACGGCGACCACGGTCCGCGCCGCGGCTGCGCGTCGCCTGGACGCCGGGCGGGAGTCGGCTGTGCCCGGCGCGCCACGCCGTGCCGCCCGCCGTCCCGCCTGTCACAGTCGGGGGCGATGACGACGGGGACCACCGGCCTGACTCCTCCCGCGGCGCCGGCGGGCCTGACCGCCGCCGAGGCCCGCGCCCGGCACCGGCGCGGTGAGGGCAACGTCGCGGTCAGCGCGTCCTCGCGCAGCTACGCGGTCATCCTGCGCACCAACGTCTTCTCCTTCTTCAACGTCATCCTGTTCACCATCGGCGCGGCGCTGCTGGCGCTCGGCCGGTACAGCGACGCGTTCACCAGCGTCGGCCTCGGGCTGGTCAACGCCGCGATCAGCGCGGTGCAGGAAATCCGCGCCAAGCGCAAGCTCGACCGGCTGCAGCTGCTCGCGCGGGGCACGGTGACGGTGGTCCGCGACGGCGCCGACACCGAGGTGCCGCCGGAGGAGGTCGTGCTCGGCGACGTGCTGCGGCTGCGCCCGGGCGGGCAGGTCGTCGTCGACGGGCCGGTGCTCGCCGGGCGGCTGGAGGTGGACGAGTCGCTGCTGACCGGCGAGTCCGAGGCGCTGCCGAAGGAGCCCGGGGACGACCTGCTGTCGGGCTCGTTCGTCGTCGGCGGCGAGGGCGCGCAGCTGGCCCGCGAGGTCGGCGCGGCGTCCTACGCCGGCCGGCTGACCGCCGAGGCGCGCCGGGTCTCCACCGACCGGACGCCGCTGCAGCGGCGGATCGACTTCGTCGTCCGGCTGGTCATGCTCCTGGTGCTGCTGATGAGCGTGACGATCCTGGCGCAGGCCGCGCTGGAGGGCTTCACCCTGGTGCGGACCGTGCAGACCACCGCGGTGCTGTCGGGGCTGGTGCCCTACGGGCTGTTCTTCCTCGTCGCGGTCGCCTACACCGTCGGCGCGGCCAGGAGCGCCGGCCGCGGCGCGCTGGTGCAGCAGGTGAACGCCGTGGAGTCGGTGAGCAACGTCGACGTCGTCTGCACCGACAAGACCGGCACGCTCACCACCGGCCGGCTGTCGCTGGCCGAGGTGCGGCCGGTCGGACCGCTGCCGGCCGGCGAGGTGGAGCGGCTGCTGGGGTCGATGGCCCGCAGCACCGCCGCGGGCAACCTGACGACGGCGGCACTGGCTCAGGCGCTGCCCGGCGACCCGGTGCCCGTCGCCGAGGAGGTGCCGTTCTCCTCCGCGCTGCGGTGGAGCGCGCTGCGCACCGCCGACGGCGTGCTGGTGCTCGGCGCCCCGGACACGCTGGCGCCGCGGCTGACCGGCGAGCCGCTGGGCGTCCCCGTGCGGGAGTTGACCGGGCGCGGGCTGCGGGTGCTGGTGCTCGCCCGCCCCGACCGGGACGCACCGCTGCGCGACGGCGCCGGCCGGGCGCGGCTGCCCGCCCTGGAGCCGCTCGCCGTCGTTGCGCTGGCCGACGAGCTGCGCCCCGGCGTCGTCGACACCCTCGCCCGGCTCACCGCGGACGGCATCACCGTCAAGGTGGTCTCCGGCGACGACCCGGCCACGGTGGCGGCGCTGGCGCGGCAGGCCGGCCTGGAGCCCGGCGAGCCGGTGGCCGGCCCGGCACTGGAGGGCCTGTCGGAGGCGCAGCTCGACGAGGTCGTCGCGCGGACGACGGTGTTCGGGCGGATCGCCCCGGAGCAGAAGGAGCGGCTGGTCGACGCGCTGCGCCGGGCCGGGCACCACGTGGCGATGGTCGGCGACGGCGTCAACGACGCCCGCGCGCTGAAGCGGGCGCACGTCGGCGTGGCGATGGCCGGCGGCAGCGCGGTCACCCGCGACGTCGCCGACATCGTGCTGACCGGCGACTCGCTGGCCGCGCTGCTGCCGGCGGCGCACGAGGGCCGCCGGATCATCACCGGGATCAGCACGTCGATGCAGGTGTTCCTGGCCCGCGTCGGCACCCAGGGGCTGGTCATCCTCGCCGTCACCATGCTCGGGCTCGGCTTCCCCTACTCCCCGGCCAACGTGGGGCTGACCCTGCTCACCGTCGGCGTCCCGACGCTGTTCCTCACCGCGTGGGCCCGCCCGACCCCGCCCGACCCGCACCTGCTCACCACGCTGTGGCGGTTCGTCGTGCCGGCGGTGCTGGTGACCGCGGCCGGCGGGGTCGCCGTCTACGCCCGGCACTACACCGACCTGCTGCAGGGGTTCACCGACGACGCCGTGCCCTCGTTCGTGGTCGACGCCTTCGAGGACTACACCGGGGTGTCCTCCGACGACGTCGGCTTCGCCGAGGCCGCCGCGACCATCGGCGCGCAGACGGCGCTGTCGACGTTCGTCTCCTACGCGGCGTTCCTGCTGATCCTGTTCCTCAAGCCGCCCACCCGGTGGTTCGCCGCCTGGACCCGTCCCGACGGCGACCGCCGCCCCGCGTGGCTGGTCCTCGCGCTGGTGGTCGTGTTCTCCGCCGGGCTGTTCTGGCCGGCGTTCACCACCTACTTCGGGCTCACCGACGCCGCCGACCCGGTCTTCGAGACCGTGGTCCCGGCGCTGGTGCTCTGGTTCGCGGCGCTGACCGCGGCCTACCGGTTCCGGCTGCTCGAGCGGGCGCTGGGCCTGACCGGGGTGGTCAGCCCGCTGCAGCCGCCGGGGTCACGGGACCCAGGAGCCCGGCGAGGGTGAGCGCGGCGGCCCCCGGCCGGTCGACGACGAGGACCTCGCCGGGCGCCGGGTCCGCGGCGCGGTAGCGGTCCCAGCGGCCGGCGTGCCGGCGCATCCGGCCCTCGGGGATGCGCCGGCCGCGGGCGCGCTGGCCCTCGGCGGCGTCGTCGGCGGAGACGTCGAGCAGCACCAGACGGACCGCGCGCCCGGCCCGGCGGGCCGCCCGCAGCACCACCGGGCGCCACCAGCGGCTGGTCCAAGGGTCGGTGAGGACGACGACCGGCGCCGGACCGGCGAGCACGCGGAGGACGCGCAGCCGGTGCGCGGTGTGCACCAGCGGCCGCACCAGGCGGTAGGGCACCCGGGAGCCGGTGCGCCACCGGGCGGCGACGTCCTCGGAGTCGACCGCGGCGACGCCCGGGACGCCGTCGCCGAGCACGCGCCGCACCAGCGTGGTCTTGCCGCTGCCGGGCAGGCCGCCGACGACGACGAGCGTGCGGGCCGGCGCCGGGGGGCGGCCGTCGGGCCGCGCCGACGGCAGCGTGGTGGTCACGGGTCTCCTCCTCGGGGCGCCGGCCGTCGCGGGGGGTGCACTCCGGCGGAGCGGCGGACGGTACCGGCGCACCGTGCCGCGGAGCGGCCCGCGTGCGCGGGCACCGGGGTGCGCGGGGACCGGGGTGCAGTGCGGCGCCGCCCTCCCCAACGGAGGACGGCGCCGCGAGGTGCCGGGACGGTCAGTCGCTCTCGTCGTCGGGGCCGCCGCGGCCGCCCCACCAGGGCCCGTCCCCGTCGGCGGACTGCACGAACTCGGTGACCCTCGCCTCCAGGTCGGCCAGCCGCTCGTCGGCCTCCTCCTGGGTGAGGCGGCCCTCCTCGACGGCGGTGGCGATGCGGTCCTCGGCCGCCGCGACGAGCGCGGCGACGAGGTCCTCGACGGCGACGCCCCGGTCCTCGGCGACCGAGGCGAGGGTGGCGCCGTCGGCCTCCAGGGCGGTGCGCAGCTCCTCCTCGGACAGGCCCAGGGTCTCGGCGACGACCGGGAAGCCGCCGCCCCAGCCGCCGTGCCAGCCACCCCGGCCACCGTGCCAGACCGCGGCGTCGCCGAGGGTGGCGGCGACCTCGTCGGCCTGCTCCTGGGTGATCGACCCGTCGTCGACCAGGCCGGACAGGGCGTCGCGGATGCGCTCCTCGGCCGAGGTGACCGAGTCCGTGGTGGTCGTGTCGTCGTCGGCCACGGCCGGGACGGCGAAGGCCAGGCCGCCCGCGGCCAGGGCACCGGCCGCGGTGGCGAGCAGGATCTTCTTCCGCACGGGCACACTCCTCGCTCGGGTGACCGGTCGATCCGGCCCTGGTCCCGAGGATGGGGCACGAAGCTGTGACCCGGCTGTCAGCCGCCCGTGCCGCGACTGTGGACCGCTGCGTCCGGGTCCGCCGCCGGGCCCGACGGGCCGGTCGAGGCGGGGTCCGGACCCGCCTGACCTGCACCGCGTCACCGGCCGGTCCGCCAGGGGAAACACGGACGTTCCCCGCACGACCCCGATCGGGTCCACCCTGTGCCCGTGCGCGCCGTCCGCCCCTCGCCCGGACGCCCGCGCCGGGGCCCGCTGGAGCGGCTGGTCCTCGGCGCGCTCACGATCGTGCTCGCGTCGGTGCTGGTGGTGACCACGGCGGGACTGCTGGCGGTGGTCCTCTGGGCCCCGGACGGCGCGGAGCGTGCGGAGGTGCCGGACGCGCAGCGGGCCACGGTCGCGCCGGACCCGGGGACGCCGGCCGAGATCCGCGGCATGGGCGTCGTCGGGGAGGCCGCCGCCCCCGTCCCGCCGCCGGTCGCCGTCGACGCCACCGCGGTGCTGGCCGCCGTCGACGCGGCCGCGGGCGCGGCGGACGGCACGGTCGCGGTGGCGGTGCTCGACGCGTTCGGCCGGCCGCTGGTCACCGGTCCCGCCGCCGGGGACGCCCTCCTGTCGGCGTCGGTGGTCAAGCTGCACGTCGTCGGCCGGCTGCTGGCCCTCGACGCGGCCGGCGCGCTCGACCTCGGCGAGGACGACCTCGCGCTGATGGAGCGGGCGATCGTGACCTCCGACGACGGCGCGATGAGCACCCTGTGGGACCGCTACGACGGCGCCGCGCTGGTCACCGCCACCGCCGCCGACGCCGGCCTGACCGCCACCGCCCCGCCGCGGGTCGCCGGCCAGTGGGGCGAGGCCAGGCTCAGCGCGGCCGACGTCGCCGCCCTGCTCGCCGGGCTGGCCGACACGCTCGGCGAGGGGCCGGCCGCGACGCTGCTCGGCTGGATGCGGGAGACCGCGCCGACCGCGGCCGACGGGTTCTCCCAGTCCTTCGGCCTGCTGGCCGGCGGCCCCGGGACCGCGGCCAAGCAGGGCTGGATGTGCTGCGTCGACGGCCGGCGGCAGCTGCACTCGGCCGGGGTGCTGCCCTCGGGCACCGCCGTCGTCCTGCTCGGCGACTTCCCCGCCGCGACGTCGTGGGGACGGGCCCGCGCCGCCCTCGACTCCGCCGCCGCGGCGGTGCTGGCCGCGTTGGGCTGAGGTCCCCAGGGAGCTCACAGGCCGGCCCCAGCCCCTGCGGAGGGTGCGGGGGCAGCGTGCCGTCATGGACCGCGACACCGCGCCCTGGCTGTTCGACCCCGCAGCGGCCCGCGCCCTCGTGCTCGCCCGGCGCTCCCCCGGCGGCGGGCCGGTCGGCGACGTCGTCTCCGACGTGGTCTGGGGCGAGGTGGTGCGCCTGCTGCGCTGGGCGGCCGCCGGCGGGTCCGGGCCCCCGGAGCTGCGGCCGGGCACCTGGTGGCGGCTGGCCGCCGAGAGCGCGGCCCTCCTGCGCCGGCTGCCGGCGCTCAGCGCGGAGATCGACCAGCCCTGGTCGGTGGTCCCGCCCGCGCCCGCCGAGCCCGGCGTCGACCCGGCCGGGCGGATCGGCCAGGTGGCCCGCCGGCTCACCGACCGCCTCCGCTCCGGGGAGCCCGCCCCCCTGCGCGTGCTCGCCGCCGAGGTCGACGCACTCGGCGAGGCGGCCGTCCAGGCGATCGCGGCGCACTCCTTCGGCCGCTAGACGACCGTCGCATCACGATATATCGTTACTGTCATTCGATACGTCAGGAGGCGGTCATGGTGCACGACCCACGATCCGAGGGATGGCGGCCCGGCGGCCGCGGGCACGGGCGCGGCCAGCGGCCGCGCGGGTTCGGTCCGGGCGGGCCCGGCGGCGGGGGCTCCGGGCCCTCCGGCTTCGGCTTCGGCGGCCCGGGTGGCCCCGGCTTCGGCGGCCCCGGCTTCGGTGGCCCGAGCGGCCCCGGTGGCCCCGGTCTCGGCCCCGGCCCCGGTTTCGGCCCGGGCTCCGGCGGCCCGGGCTTCGGCGGCCCGGGAGGCCCCGGTGGCCCCGGCTTCGGCCCGGGCTCCGACCCGGCGGCCGGGTGGCGGCGCCGCGGCGGCCGCGGGCGGGCCCCGCGCGGCGACGTCCGCGCCGCCGTCCTGCTGCTGCTGGCCGAGCAGCCCATGCACGGCTACCAGCTCATGCAGGCGGTCGCCGAGCGCAGCGGCGGGCGGTGGACGCCCAGCCCCGGCGCGATCTACCCGACCCTCAGCCAGCTCGAGGACGAGGGCCTGGTCACGGTGACCGCCGACGCCGGCCGCAAGCTCGCCACCCTCACCGACGCCGGCCGCAGCGCCGTCGAGGAGCTGCGCGGCACCGGGAACGACCCGTTCGGCGGCGGCACCGCGGGCGCCCCCACCGCGGACCTGCGCGGCCTGCTCGACCAGCTGCACGGCGCGGTCCGCCAGGTGGCGCGCACCGGCACCGAGGCCCAGCTCACCGCCGCGGCCGGCGTCCTCGCCGAGGCCCGCCGCGCGCTGTACCTGCTGCTCGCCGAGGGGCCCGACGGCACGCCGCACGCCGGCACGCCGGAGACCCCGCAGGCCTGACCGCCCCACCTCCGGCCCTCCCGCCGCGGCGTCCCGCGGCGGGAGCACCGGCGCGCCGGGGGTCGCCTCGTCCTGCCCCGGGACGTCGGGACGTGCACGAGGCGTGGCCGGGGCCCGTCTCGCCGTGCGTTTCTATGCCGGCCCCGCCTCATCGCGGCGGAAGTTGGGGATAACGGTTATGGGGCCGGCGCGGGCGCCCGTCGGCTCCACGAGGGGCGGTACGCCTGCCGCGGCCGGTCGGGCCGTCCTCGAGCCCGGATGCGACCGGCCAGGCGCGTGGGGCCACCCGCGGCCGCCGGAGCGGTGGGCGGGCGGGCACGCCGGAGGGGCGTCCGCCGCCGACCCGCGCGGGGGGCGTCCCGCGAGGGGACGGCCCCCGCTCCTACGCCTCGGCCGGCTCGGGGACGACGGCGCAGGTGCCGGCCGGGTAGAAGACGCCGGTGTGCCCGTCGGCGTCCCACTGGACCACGTACGGCGGCGCCCCGCCCTGTCCGCGGACCTCGAGCACCCGTCCGGTGCGGTCCGGCTCCCCCTGGTGGGTCGAGCGGACGACGATCCTGTCCCCCACGCGCGCTTCCACGGCGACCTCCCGGCGGTGGCTGGCCCTGTTCACAGCTCGTCCTGGCGGGCCCAGCCTCCCGCTGCCGCCGGGACGGGACAAGGCCCTCAGGCCGCCCCGTCGAGCACCTCGCGCAGCCGGGCCGCGAACGCCGCGGGCTCCCCGGTCTGGCCGTACTCGCCGCCGAGGAAGCCGGCGTGCCCGCCGGGGAAGACGACCGGGGCGGTCCCCAGCGCCTCGGCGACGCCCACGCCGCCGCGGTGCGCGAGCTCTCCCTCGGACCCGGCGCCGACGGCGACCACGACCCGGGTGGGCGCGGCCCGCAGCGCCGCCACGTCGTGCTCGTGGTGGGTGCACGAGACGAGGTTCTGCCCGAGCAGGACGTCGTCGCGCGAGCCGTCGTCCTCGGTGGGCAGGCCGAACAGGGCGGGGTCGGGTGCGGGGCCGGCGAGGTCGGGCGTCACCGGGCCGCGGTGGGCGACCAGCCGGATGAAGGCCGCCATGCCGGCGCCGAGGCCGGACCGCCGGTAGGCCTCCCCGACGGCGTGGGTGGCGGCCGAGGCCTCCGCGGCGTCGGGCACGTACCGCACCGACGGCGGCTCGTGCGCGACCAGCGTGCGCACCTGCCCTGGGTGGCGGGCGACGAGGGTCAGCGCGTTGACCGCGCCGCCGCTGCTGGCGAAGACGTCGACCGGACCGCCGCCGACCGCGGCGACGACGCGGGACAGGTCGTCGGCGTGCTCCTCGGGCGTGCTCGTCGCGGCGCCGTCGGTGCGGCGGCTGCGCTCGGAGCCGCGCGGGTCGTAGGTGACCACCGTGCGGTCGGCGAAGTACCCGGCCAGCGTGCCGAAACCGGCCGCGGCCATGGGCGAGCCGACCAGCAGCAGCACCGGCGCGCCGGCCGGGCCGGGGCGGACGTCGTAGGCGAGGACGGCGCCGGGCACCTCGAGGGTGCGGGTCTCGAGCGCGGGGGCGGTGCTGGTCATCTGGGGCCTCCCGTAAGCGGTGGTGTCGAGGGGTGGACCGCCGTGGCGGACGGGAGTCATCGGCGGGCCGCCCCGTGACGATGCGTACGGTCGTCCGCATGGATGTGTACGCTCGTCCGCATGACCTCGCTGCCCGCCCCGGACGACGGCCGGACCATGCGCGAGCGGATGCTCGCCGGCGACCTCTACGTCGCCGACGACCCCGAGATCGGCGAGGAGAGCGCCGCCGCACTGGACCTGGTGGCCGCCTACAACGCCACCTCGGTCCGCCAGCGGCCGTTGCGCCGGCAGCTGCTCGGGCGGCTGCTCGGCTCGGTCGGCGAGGGCACCGAGATCCGCCCGCCGCTGTACGTCGACCACGGCCGCCGGATCCGCGTCGGCGCCCGCTGCTTCGCCAACGTCGGCCTGGTCGCCCTCGACGTCGCGGCGATCACCATCGGCGACGACGTGCAGATCGGGCCGAACGTCCAGCTGCTCACCCCCACCCACCCGGTGGAGCCCGGGCCCCGGCGGGACGAGTGGGAGGCCGCGCGGCCGATCACCATCGGCGACAACGTGTGGCTCGGCGGCGGGGTGATCGTGCTGCCCGGCGTCACCATCGGCGCGGACACCGTCGTCGGCGCCGGGTCGGTCGTGACGCGGGACCTGCCGGCCGGCGTGGTCGCCGTCGGCAACCCGGCCCGGGTGGTCCGCGAGCTGGACCGGGGGTGAGCGCCCCCGTCCGGCGGCCGCGGCGGCACGACCCCGGCCGCCGCGACCGGCTGGTGGCCACGGCGCTGGACGTCATCGCCGACGCCGGCGTCACCGGCGCCACGCACCGGGCCATCGCCCGCGCCGCCGACGTGCCCCTGGGGTCGATGACCTACCACTTCGCGAGCCTGGACGAGCTGCACGCCGCGGCGTTCACCCGGCACGTCGAGGAGGTGGCCGCCCGCCTCGACGCGCGCATGTGCGCCGCGCCCGACCGGGTCGCCGCCCTGGACGCGCTGGTCGAGCACCTCACCGGCGACCTGCTCGGCTCCGGCCGGGACCTCGTGCTCGCCGTCGAGCTCTACGTCGCCGCCGCCCGCCGGCCGGCGCTGCGCGCGGTCACCCAGGACTGGATGCAGCGCAGCCGGGCGAGCCTGGAGCGCCACTTCGACCCGGTGACCGCCCGCGAGCTCGACGCCCTGGTCGAGGGGCTGGTGCTGCACAGCGCCCTGTCGACCGACCCGATGGACCGCGCCCAGATCCGTGCCGCCATCCTCCGCTTCGCCGCCTGACCCGCCCGCCCCTCCAGACAGGACACCCGTGTCGGACACCCTCCCGGTTCCCGCCCCGCCCCGGCTGCGCGCCGCCCGCGCCGCCGTCGCCGCCTGCTTCTTCGTCAACGCGGTGCTCTTCGCCGACCTCGTGCCCCGGCTGCCCGAGGTCAAGGACCGGCTGGGCGTCTCCAACGCCGAGCTCGGCGCGGCGCTGGCCGCCCTGCCGCTCGGCGCGCTGGTGTCCGCGCTGGCCTCGGCCGCGCTCATGCGCCGGTTCGGCTCGGCGCGGGTGGCCTCCTGGGGCCTGGTGGCGCTGGCCGCCGCCGTCTGGGGCGCCGCCGTCGCGCCCTCGTGGTGGCTGTTCGCCGGGGCGCTGTTCGTCGCCGGCGCGCTGGACGCGGTCGTCGACGTCGCCCAGAACGCGCACGGCCTGCGGGTGCAGCGGGCCTACGACCGGTCGATCCTCAACTCCTTCCACGGCCTCTGGAGCATCGGCGCGGTGGCGGGCGGGCTGCTGGGCTCCGCCGCGGCGGGCCTGCGCGTCCCGCTCGGGGTGCACCTGGGCGTGGTCGCGGCCGTCTTCGCCGTCGTCGCGCTGGTGGCGCACCGGTCGATGCTGCCCGGTCCCGACCAGGAGGAGGTGCCCCACGACGCCGTGCCCGCGGGCGGGCGGGGGACGCTGCGGGCGGTCGCGCTGCCGCTGGCGGCGCTCGGCGTGCTCGCCGCGTGCGGGGCGTTCGTCGAGGACGCCGGCTCCTCGTGGAGCGCGCTGTGGCTGCGCACCGAGGTGGGGACGGGCGCGGCGGCCGCGGGGCTGGGGTTCGTCGCGCTGTCGCTGGCGATGACCGTCGGCCGGCTGACCGGCGACCGCGTCGTCGACCGGTTCGGGCAGCGCCGGGTGGCCCGTGTCGGCGGCGCGATGGTGGCCGCCGGCATGGGGCTGGCGCTGGCGGTGCCGTCGCTGGCCACGACGCTGGCCGGGTTCGCCCTGGCCGGGCTGGGCGTCGCGACGCTGGTCCCCGCCGTCTACGCCGCGGCCGACGACCTCCCGGGGCTGCGGCACGGCGTGGGGCTCACGCTGGTCAACTGGCTGCTGCGGATCGGCTTCCTGGTGTCCCCGCCGCTGGTGGGCGCGCTCGCCGACGCGACCAGCCTGCGGGTCGGGCTCCTGACCGCCGTCGTCGCCGGGGTGGCCACGGTGCTGTGCGGCCGGGTGCTGAAGGCGTCGGTGAGCCGCACGACCTGAGGGCCCGGCATCCGGTGGTGCACGACCGGGGTCCCGGCGGCCGGGCCAGGGAGCGGAGCTCGGAACCTGGCCCGGTGCCCCGGCGAGGAGTCCCCCTCTACTCGGCCGGGGCGGAGCACGTGCACCCAGGGTGCACGCCCGGTGCACGGTCCGCATCCCGGGCTGTCGGTACCGGGGGTCAGGATCGGCCGGTGACCGCCTTCTTCCTCCCCCGCGCCACCGACGACGACCAGGCCGAGCGGCTCTACGAGGCCCTCGCCGAGTTCGCCGGCTGCGAGCCCGCGCCGCCGGGCGCGCGGGTGCGCTCGGTCGCCTTCGACCAGGACGGCGCCCGGTGGGTGGCGGAGGTGGGCCGCGAGCTGCGCGGGCGGCGGACGACGCGGCTGCTGCGCCGCGGGGAGCTGCTCGAGCACACCGAGGAGCTCACCGACCCCGCCCGCGTGCTCGCCGTCTACCCGGGGACGCCGTACCACGTGGTCACCGACGCGCAGCCGATCACCGGCACCGCCTCGGGGTGGGCCAACCCGTTCCCGGTCACGCCCGGCGAGGTGGTCCTGTTCGACCCCCGCTGAGCCGGGGCGGCCACCGGGGTGCCGCGCTCACGATACGATGTCGCTATGTCCTGACAAAGCCTTGACGCCGGAAGGTGTCGCGGCGCACAGTCGGGTCCCACGGGGCACGACGCACAGGACGGAGCGGACCGTGGACGACACCCCCGACGAAGTCGCCCCCGACGTCGTGGTGATGGGGCGCAGCGGCGTCGACGTCTACCCCCTGCAGGTCGGCGTGGGGCTCGAGGACGTCGAGTCCTTCGGCAAGTACCTCGGCGGCAGCGCGGCCAACGTCGCCGTCGCCGCGGCCCGCCTCGGGCACTCCCCCGCGCTGGTCACCGGTGTGGGCGACGACCCGTTCGGCCGCTTCGTGCGCCGGGCGCTGCGCGAGCTCGGGGTCGACGACCGGTTCGTCGTCGTCGACCCCGACCACGCGACGCCGGTCACCTTCTGCGAGGTCTTCCCGCCCGACCACTTCCCGATCTACTTCTACCGCCGCCCGACCGCCCCGGACCTGCAGATCCGGCCGGAGGACCTCGACCTCGACGCGGTCCGCGGCGCGCGGCTGCTGTGGGCGACGGTCACCGGCCTGTCCGAGGAGCCGAGCCGCTCGGCCCACCACGCCGCCTGGGCGGCCCGCGGCCGCCGCCGGCACACCGTGCTCGACCTCGACTACCGGGCGGTGTTCTGGCCCTCCCGGGAGGCGGCCGCCGAGCAGGTCCGCGCCGCGCTCCCCTCGGTCACCGTGGCGGTCGGCAACCGGGAGGAGTGCGAGGTCGCCGTCGGTGAGACCGACCCGGACCGGGCGGCCGACGCGCTGCTGGACGCCGGCGTCGAGCTGGCGGTCGTCAAGCAGGGCCCGGAGGGGGTCCTCGGCGCGACCCGGGACGAGCGGGTCGTCGTCCCGCCGACCCCGGTCGAGGTCGTCAACGGCCTCGGCGCCGGGGACGCCTTCGGCGGCTCGCTGATCCACGGGCTGCTCACCGGCCTGCCGCTGGAGCAGCTGCTGCGCGAGGCCAACGCCGCCGGCGCGATCGTCGCCTCGCGGCTGGAGTGCTCGACCGCGATGCCCACCGCGGCGGAGGTGGCCGCCCACGTCGCCGCCGCCCGCCCGGCCGTCCCCACCCCCCGCCTGGAGGGCACCCGTGTCTGACACCGCCGTGCACCTGCCCGCCGTCGGGACCGCGCCGGTGTGCGCCACCTACGCCGAGGTCACCGAGCTGCGCAGCCGCTCCCCGCAGGCGGTCGCGCAGGCCCTGGCCACCCGCCGCCGGCGGCCGGCCTTCCTCCCCGACGACGGCCGGCTGATGCTGATCGCCGCCGACCACCCCGCCCGCGGCGCGCTGTCGGCGCAGGGCCGGCCCACCGCGATGCACAGCCGCACGGAGATGCTCGACCGGCTGCGCGCCGCGCTCGCCCGGCCCGGGGTCGACGGGCTGCTGGCCACCGCCGACGTCGCCGAGGACCTGCTGCTGCTCGGCGCGCTGGAGGACAAGGTGGTCGTCGCCTCGATGAACCGCGGCGGCCTGGCCGGCTCGGTGTTCGAGATCGACGACCGGATGACCGGCTACGACGTGCGGGGCGTGGTCGACGCCCGGTTCGACGCGGCCAAGATGCTCAACCGCGTCGACCTCGACGACCCCGCCACGGTCGTCTCGCTGGAGACCGCCGGCCGCGCGGTCACCGCGCTGGCCCGCGCCGGGCTGGTCGCGATCCTGGAGCCGTTCCTGTCCCGGCGGGTCGACGGGCGGGTGGTCAACGACCTGTCCCCCGACGCGGTGATCAAGAGCGTGCACGTCGTGCAGGGCCTGGGCGCCACCTCCGCCTACACCTGGCTGAAGCTGCCGGTGGTCGCGGAGATGGAGCGGGTGGCAGACGCGACCACGCTGCCCACGCTGCTGCTCGGCGGGGACCCCTCACGCCGGCCGGAGGAGACCTACGCGCAGTGGCGCGACGCGCTCGCGCTGCCGCCGGTGCGCGGCCTGGTGGTCGGCCGCACGCTGCTCTACCCGCCCGACGACGACGTGGAGGCCGCGGTGGACACCGCCGTCGCCCTCGTCCACGGAGGGAGCCGACCGTGACCGCCACCGCCCCGAGCACCACCGCCCCGAGCACCACCGCCCCGAGCACCACCGCCCCCGGCTCCCGCTCCCTGCACCTGCCCGCCGGGTCCGCCGCCGCCGGCCCGTACGCGCTGGAGGTCACGCCCGAGTCGGCCGGCTGGGGCCACACCGGGCTCCGCGTGCTCGAGCTGCCCGCCGGCGGCCGGCACGTCCTGGACACCGGGCCCGACGAGGTCGTCGTCGTCCCGCTGGAGGGCGGGGTCACCGTCGCCTGCGACGGGGAGGTGCTCCCCCTGGCCGGCCGCAGCTGCGTCTTCGCCGGGCCGACGGACTTCGCCTACCTCCCGCTGGGGGCCACCGCCGAGCTGACCAGCCGCAACGGCGGCCGGTTCGCCCTGTGCAGCGCCCGCGCGCGGCGCCGGTACCCCGTCCGGTACGGCCCGGCCGCCGCGGTGCCGGTCGAGCTGCGCGGCGCCGGCCGGAGCAGCCGGCAGGTGCACAACTTCGCCACCGCCGGCGTCCTCGAGGCCGACTCGGTCATCGCCTGCGAGGTGCTCACGCCCGGCGGCAACTGGTCGAGCTGGCCGCCGCACAAGCACGACGAGACCTCCGCGGTGGAGACCGAGCTCGAGGAGGTCTACTACTTCGAGGTCGCCACCGGCCCGCAGGGCCAGCCCGGCCTGGCCTACCACCGCGTGTACGGCACCCCCGACCGGCCGGTCGACGTGCTCGCCGAGGTCCGCGACCGCGACGTCGTCCTGGTGCCGCACGGCTGGCACGGACCCTCGATCGCCGCGCCCGGCCACGACCTCTACTACCTCAACGTCATGGCCGGTCCCGGCCCCGAGCGGGCGTGGCGGATCGTCGACGACCCCGCGCACGCCTGGGTCCGCGGCACGTGGGCCGACGAGGACGTCGACCCCCGGCTGCCGCTGCCCATCCACCGCCCCGACCCGGAGGGAGCGTCCCCCTCGTGAGCCAGACCCCGCCGCAGGCCCGTCCCGGGACCGCCCGGATGACCGTCGCCCAGGCCGTGGTGCGCTTCCTCGCCCAGCAGTCCACCGAGCGCGACGGGCACCGGCAGCGGCTGTTCGCCGGCTGCCTGGGCATCTTCGGCCACGGCAACGTCGCCGGCCTCGGCCAGGCGCTGCTGCAGGCCGAGCTGGAGTCCCCGCGGGCGCTGCCCTACGTGCTCGGCCGCAACGAGCAGGCGATGGTGCACACCGCCGTCGGCTACGCGCGCGCGAAGGACCGGCTGCAGACCTGGGCGGTGACCACCAGCATCGGGCCCGGGGCGACCAACATGGTCACCGGCGCGGCGCTGGCCACGGTCAACCGGCTGCCGGTGCTGCTGCTGCCCGCCGACACCTTCGCCACCCGCGCCGCCGGCGCGCTGCTGCAGGAGCTCGAGCGCCCCGACAGCGGCGACGTCTCGGTCAACGACGCCCTCCGCCCCGTGTCCCGGTGGTTCGACCGGGTGGAGCGGCCCGAGCAGCTGCCCGCCGCGCTGCTCGGCGCCATGCGGGTGCTCACCGACCCCGCCGAGACCGGCGCGGCCACCGTCTGCCTCCCGCAGGACGTGCAGGCCGAGGCGTTCGACTGGCCGGTCGAGCTGTTCGCCCCGCGCACCTGGCACGTCGGGCGCCCGCAGCCCGAGCCGGCCGCCCTGCAGCGCGCCGTCGAGGTGATCCGCTCGGCCCGGCGGCCGCTGCTCGTCGCCGGCGGCGGGGTCGTCTACTCCTCCGCCACCGCGGCGCTGGACGCGTTCGCCACCGCCACCGGCATCCCGGTCGCGCAGACCCAGGCCGGCAAGGGCGCGCTGCCCTTCGACCACCCGCGGTCGGTCGGCGCGATCGGCTCCACCGGCACGACGGCGGCCAACGCGCTGGCCCGCGAGGCCGACGTCGTCATCGGGGTCGGCACCCGCTGGCAGGACTTCACCACCGCCTCCCGCACCGCCTTCGCCGACCCGGGTGTGCGGTTCGTCAACGTCAACGTCGCGGCGGTGGACGCCGCCAAGCACGCCGGGGTGACGGTGCAGGCCGACGCCCGCGAGGCGCTCACCGCGCTGACCGGGGCGCTGGCCGGCTGGTCGGCCGACGACGCGTACCGCGCCCGCACCGCCGAGCTCGCCGCCGCGTGGGAGGCCACGGTCGAGGCCGCCTACCACCCGGCCACACCCGGCAGCGGAGGCCGGCTCACCCAGAACGAGGTCATCGGGCTGGTCAACGAGGTGTCGGCGCCGCGCGACGTGGTGGTGTGCGCGGCCGGGTCGATGCCCGGGGACCTGCACAAGATGTGGCGGGTCCGGGACCCCAAGGGCTACCACGTCGAGTACGGCTACTCGTGCATGGGCTACGAGATCCCCGGCGGCATCGGCGTCCGCATGGCCAGCCCGGACCGTGACGTGTTCGTCATGGTCGGCGACGGCTCCTACCTGATGATGCCGACCGAGCTGGTCACCGCCGTCCAGGAGGGCGTGAAGGTGGTCGTCGTCCTGGTGCAGAACCACGGCTTCGCCTCGATCGGCGCGCTCTCGGAGTCCCTCGGGTCGCAGCGGTTCGGCACCCGCTACCGGTACCGGTCGGGCTCCGGCCGGCTCGACGGGGACGTGCTGCCGGTCGACCTGGCCGCCAACGCCGCCAGCCTCGGCGTCGACGTCCTCTCCGCCCAGGACGGACCGAGCCTGGAGGCCGCCCTCCGCAAGGCCAAGGCGAGCGACCGGACGACGGTCGTGCACGTCGAGACCGACCCGCTCGTCGACGCGCCCTCCAGCGAGTCGTGGTGGGACGTGCCGGTCAGCGAGGTCTCCACGCTCGAGAGCACCCGGCGCGCCCGCGCCGTCTACGCCGAGGAGAAGGCGCGCCAGCGCCCGTACCTCACTCCTGCCCAGCCCTGATCCCAGCCAGGAGGAGCACCCATGACAGAGCAGCACGGCCGCGCGCGGATCCGGGTGGGCTCGGCTCCCGACTCGTGGGGCGTCTGGTTCCCCGACGACCCGGAACAGGTGCCGTGGCAGCGCTTCCTCGACGAGGTCAGCGCCTGCGGCTACGAGTGGATCGAGCTGGGTCCCTACGGCTACCTGCCCACCGACCCGGCGCGGCTCTCCGACGAGCTCTCCGCGCGGGGCCTGCAGGTGTCCGCCGGCACCGTCTTCGAGCACCTGCACCGGCCCGACTCCTGGGACGCGGTGTGGAGCCAGGTCAAGGACGTCGCCGCGCTGACCCGGGCCACCGGCGGCACCCACGTGGTGGTCATCCCCGACACCTTCCGCGACCAGAAGACCGGCGCCGACGTCGAGCCGCGCGAGCTCACCCCCGAGGCGTGGCGGGCGAAGACCAGCGGGGTGGACCGGCTGGCCCGCGCGATCCGGGAGGAGTACGGGCTCACGATCGCCTACCACCCCCACGCCGAGAGCCACGTCGGCTGGCAGCGCGACATCGAGCGGTTCCTCGCCGACACCGACCCCGGGTACGTGCCGCTGTGCCTGGACACCGGGCACGTCAGCTACTACCGCGGCGACAACCTCGACCTGGTCCGCCGCCACCCGGAGCGGATCGGCTACCTGCACCTCAAGCAGGTCGACCCGCAGGTGGTCGACGAGGTCCTGGAGAAGGACGTGACCTGGCCGGACGCGGTCAGGATGGGCGCCTTCGTGGAACCGCCCCACGGCGTGCCCGCCTACCCGCCGCTGTTCGAGGCGATCGAGGAGCTCGGCCTGGACGTCTTCGCGATCGTCGAGCAGGACATGTACCCCTGCCCGCCCGACCGGCCCCTCCCCATCGCCCGGCGCACCCACCGGCACATCGCCGGCTGCCGGCTGCCGTCGCTGCAGATCGGCGCCCCGAGGACCCCCGCACCCGGATCGGAGGCCCGGGCGTGACCACCACGGAGACGCAGGCCGGTGTCCTCCCGGCGATGGCCGACGTCCCGGCACGCGGGCTCCGGGTCGCCGTGCTCGGGGTCGGCATGATGGGCGCCGACCACGTCGCCCGCCTCCACAGCCGCATCTCCGGCGCGGAGGTGGTCGCGGTCAGCGACGCCTCCGCCGAGAAGGCCGAGCAGGTGGCCGCCGGCGTGCCCGGCTGCCGGGTGGTCGGCGACCCGCTCGCCGCGATCGCCGACGACGGCGTCGACGCCGTCCTCGTCGCCACCCCCGGGCAGTTCCACGAGGAGCAGGTGCTCGCCTGCATCGAGCACGGCAAGCCGGTGCTGTGCGAGAAGCCGCTCACGATGGACGCCGACAGCTCCATCACCGTCGTGCGCGCGGAGGACGCGTACACCGCCCGCACGGGCCGGCGGCTGGTGCAGGTCGGCTTCATGCGCCGCTTCGACCCCGAGTACGCCCAGCTCCGGGCCCTGGTCGCCGAGGGCGGGCTGGGTGAGCCGCTGATCGTGCACTGCGCCCACCGCAACGCCGCGGTCCCGCCGCACTTCACCAGCGAGATGATGGTCAACGACTCGGTGGTGCACGAGGTCGACGTCGCCCGGTTCCTCCTGGACGAGGAGATCGCCGCGGTCACCGTGCTGCGGCCGCGGGCGACCCGGCACGCGGTCACGGGCCAGTCCGACCCGCTGCTGGTCCTGTTCGAGACCACCGGCGGCCGGCTGGTCGACGTCGAGGTCTTCGTCAGCACCGGGGTGGGCTACGAGGTCCGCACCGAGGTGGTCGGCGAGGACGGCAGCGCCGTGATCGGCCTCGAGGCCGGGCTGCTGCGCACGTCCGGCGGGGCGGCGGGCCCGACCCGGTCGGCCGGCATCGCGCCGGACTTCCGCGTGCGCTTCGGCCGGGCCTACGACGTCGAGCTGCAGCGGTGGGCCGACGCCGCCCGCCGCGGCGGGATCGACGGCCCCGGCGCGTGGGACGGCTACGCCGCCCAGGCGGTGTGCGCGGCCGGTGTCGAGGCGCTGCGCACCGGACGGCGCACCGAGGTCCGGCTGGAGCAGCGGTGAGGATCGCCCTGGACCCGCAGATGCTGCGGACCACGCCGCTGCTGGAGCTGCCCGACGTCGTCGCCGCGATGGGCTACGAGTGGATCGAGCTGTCCCCGCGGGAGGACTTCGTCCCGTTCTTCAAGCACCCCCGCGTGGACCTGGCCACCGTCCGCGCGTTCCGGTCGCGGCTCGCCGACGCCGGCGTCGGCGTCACCTCGGTGCTGCCGGTCATGCGCTGGTCCGGGCCCGGCGAGGACGAGCGGCAGGCGGCGGTGCGCTACTGGAGGCGGGCGATCGAGATCACCGTCGAGCTCGGCGTGGACACGGTGAACTCGGAGTTCAACGGCCGCCCCGAGGCGCCGGAGCTCGCCGAGGCGATGTTCTGGCGGTCGATGGAGGAGCTGCTGCCCGTCCTCGAGCGGGAGGGGCTCCGGCTGGCCCTCGAGCCGCACCCGGACGACTTCATCGAGCTCGGCCACCCCGCGGTCGACATGGTCCGCGGCATCGACTCGCCGTGCGTCTCCTTCCTGTACTGCACGCCGCACACGTTCCACCAGGGCGACGACGCGGCCGGGATCATCGCGCACGCCGGCGATCTGCTCACCCACGTGCACGTCGCCGACTCGATGGACCACCGCGCCTCCGACGGGCTGCGCTACATCACCAACCCGCCCGGCAACACCACCCGCGTCCACCAGCACATGGAGATCGGCCGTGGCGACGTCGACTTCGACGCGGCCTTCGCCGCCCTCGCCGGCACCGGCTTCGACGGGGTCCTCACCACCTGCGTGTTCGGCTGGGACGACCAGGCCCGCGAGTCCGGGACGCGCATGCTCGAGGCCATCCGCGAGCTGGTCGCCAAGCACTTCCCCGACGACGCCGGCCGCGGCGCCGCCCGACCCGACACCGGCGCGTCGGGACGGCCGAACTTCCCGCAGACACCGCTCCCCGACGACACCGCTCCGTGACACCCACCCCGGGAGAAGCAGCCATGCCCACCTCCATCCCCCACTGGATCGACGGCGCCCGCCGCGAGGGCGCCAGCGGCCGCACCGCAGAGGTGACCGACTCGGCGACCGGTGAGGTCCTCGGCGAGGTCGCCCTGGCCTCGACCGAGGAGGTCGACGCGGCCGTCGCCGCGGCGACCGCGGCCTTCCCCGCCTGGCGCGACACCTCGCTGGCCAGGCGCACCGCGGTCCTGTTCCGCTTCCGCGAGCTGCTCAACGCCCGCAAGCCCGAGCTGGCCGCGATCATCACCGCCGAGCACGGCAAGGTGCTCGACGACGCGCTCGGCGAGGTCTCCCGCGGCCAGGAGGTCGTGGAGTACGCCTGCGGCGTGCCCTCGCTCGTGCGCGGCGGGTTCACCGAGAACGCCTCGACCAACGTCGACGTCCACTCCGTCCGCCAGCCGCTCGGCCCGGTGGCGGTCATCAGCCCGTTCAACTTCCCGGCGATGGTCCCGATGTGGTTCTTCCCCATCGCGATCGCCACCGGCAACACCGTCGTCCTCAAGCCCAGCGAGCAGGACCCCTCCGCGTCGCTGTGGATGGCCGAGCTGTGGCAGGAGGCGGGGCTGCCCGACGGCGTCTTCAACGTGCTGCAGGGCGACAAGGTCGCGGTCGACCGGCTGCTCGAGCACCCCGGGATCAGGTCGGTGTCCTTCGTCGGATCCACCCCGATCGCCCGGTACGTGTACGAGACCGGCACCCGGCACGGCAAGCGGGTGCAGGCCCTGGGCGGAGCCAAGAACCACATGGTCGTCCTCCCCGACGCCGACCTGGACCTGGCCGCCGACGCCGCGGTCAACTCCGGGTTCGGCTCGGCCGGCGAGCGCTGCATGGCCATCAGCGCCGTGCTCGCCGTCGGGGGGATCGGCGACGACCTGGTCGCCCGCATCGCCGAGCGCACCCGGACGCTGCGCACCGGCGACGGGCGCAAGGGCTGCGACATGGGCCCGCTGATCAGCAAGCGGCACCGCGACCGGGTCGAGTCCTACGTCGAGGCCGGTGAGGAGGAGGGCGCGAAGCTGGTCGTCGACGGCCGGCAGGTGCAGCCCGACGGCGCCGAGGACGGCTTCTGGCTCGGCCCGACGCTGGTCGACCACGTCGAGCCGGGCATGAGCGTCTACACCGACGAGATCTTCGGCCCGGTGCTGTCGGTGCTGCGGGTGGACAGCTACGAGCACGCCGTCGAGCTGGTCAACCGCAACGAGTACGGCAACGGCACCGCGATCTTCACCAACGACGGCGGCGCCGCCCGGCGGTTCCAGCACGAGGTCGAGGTCGGGATGATCGGCATCAACGTGCCGATCCCGGTGCCGATGGCCTACTACTCCTTCGGCGGGTGGAAGAACAGCCTCTTCGGCGACTCCCACGCCCACGGCGCCGAGGGCGTGCACTTCTTCACCCGCGGCAAGGTCATCACCTCCCGCTGGCTCGACCCGAGCCACGGCGGCCTGAACCTGGGCTTCCCGCAGAACGCCTGAGCGCGCCCGGTCAGTGGTGGTGGGCGTGCCGGCCGAGGGTGTCCACGGGGGTCGCGCCGGGGCGGGTCCACTGCGGCACCGGGCGGCTGGTCGGGCCCCAGGCGGCGTTCCCGTCGGCGTCCGAGCGCCAGTACCAGCAGATCGGCGCGCCGTGCCCGCCGACCGGTGAGCCGACCTGCGGGGCCGCGGGCCAGCCCTCGGGGACGTCCTCCCACGCCTCGCGGCGGCCGTAGGGCGTCATGTCCAGCAGGCCGAGAGTCCCGTCGGCCGGCTCGTTGCCCCGGCCGGTCGTGGAGTAGGTGAGGAACACGCGGTCGCCGTCGCGCAGGTAGCAGGACAGGTGCCCCTCCTCCGTGGCGATCCGCTCCTCGGTGCCCCGCACCGAGTACCAGGGCTGGGGATACCCCATGAAGTCGACGAAGGGCGCCACCTCGTCCCAGGGGCCCGAGGTCAGGACGGCGAACGAGACGCCGCGGGCGTTGAGGTAGACGGCGTCCCGCAGGTGCCACAGGTTGAAGGTGCAGCCCTCGCACTGCCCCTGGTGCGGCGCGCCGTCGTACCACATGGAGTGGTAGACGAGGAGCTCGTCGCGGCCCTGGAACAGGTCGGGGAACGGGACCGGGCCGCCGGGTCCGACGACCTCGGCCGCGCCGTCGACCTCCACCATCGGCAGCCGGCGGCGGGCCGCGGCGATGGCGTCGCCCTCGCGGGTGTGCGCCTTCTCGCGGACCAGGAGCTCGTCCCGGGCGGCCTGCCAGGTGGCCCGGTCGACGACGGGCGGGCGGCCGGTGGGCGCGGGGGCGGGGCGGTCCGGGACGGTCGTCATGGCGTCCTCCGGGGGATCTCGTCGCCGGCGGTTCCCAGGGAGGACCCCCGCCCCGGCCGGAACTCATCGCGGCGGGGCCCCCGTCACCGGCGGGCGAGGGTCACCGCGACGCCGAGGTCGCCGCGCCACGGGTCGCCGTGGCCGGGGACGAGCAGGTCGGCCGGCAGCGCGGCGAGCGCGCCGAGGGCGTCCCGGGCGCGGTCCGGCGAGGCGGAGAAGAACCCCGGCAGCAGCTGCGGTCCGCGCACCCGCGACGTCGGGTGCCCGGTGACCAGCGCGTCGCCGGTCGCCACCACCCCGTGCCGGGGGAACAGGTAGGCGGTGTGCCCCGAGGTGTGGCCGGGCGTGGGCACGGGGACCGGCCCGCCGGGCAGGTCCAGCGGGCCGCCGCCGGGGAGCGGTCGCGCCGCGGCGACGACGGGGTGCGCGGTCGCCCCGGCCCGCACGACCGACAGCGCCCACCGGGCGACCCGCGGCCGCCAGGCCCGGACGGCGACGTCGAGCGGCGTGGCCTGCTCGCGGCGCTCCCCGCGGGCGTTCGGCAGCTCGTCCGGGTGCACGAGGACGGGGGTGCCCGGCGCGAGGGCGGACAGCCCGCCGACGTGGTCGACGTGGGCGTGCGTGACCAGGACGGCGCGCACGTCCTCCGGACGGGAGCCCAGGGCGCGGACGGCGTCGGCGAGGCCAGCGGCGTCGCCCGGGTACCCGGCGTCGACCAGGGTCAGGTCGCGGCCGTCGCGGACCAGCACCCGGTTGACCGCGGTGCCCGGCACGCAGAAGACGTCCTCGGTGACCTCGTGCACCGGCGCTCCCTCCCTCGCCCGGACGGTAGCGCCGCGGGGCTTGCCCGGCCGCCCGGCGGGGTGTCGACTGGCCGGGCCGTCGGAGGGAGGGAGCCGGTGGGACGCCGACCCCGGAGCGGGCTGCAGGAGGAGCTGCTGCGGCTGCTGCGCCCGCCGGACCCGCGGCGGGAGCAGCTGCTCAGCGAGCGGGTGGCGCCCACGCTGGCCGCGGTCGCCGACCGCATGGCGGGCCGGCCGGCGGACGAGGTGGCCGCCGCGCTGGAGGCCGCGGTGCGGGAGGCCGGCGGCACGCCGGACCGGGCGGCGCTGCGGGAGCTCGCGGCGCAGGTCGAGGCCGGCGAGAACCCGTTCGCCTGAGGGCCCGGACGGTGGGACGCTCGGTGCGGAGGGGTGCTCCCCCGTTCCTCCGCCCCGGCCGAGGGAAGGCCCGATGTCCGACGCGGCGATCCGCCGGCTGAGCGCGGCCGGTGTGGGGGCGTGCCTCCTGCTGGCCGGCTGCGCCGGTGACCCGGGCGCCTCCCCCGCCCCGGCGGCTCCGGCGACGCGCGCCCCCGACTGGCGGAACACCACCTACACCGTGACCTGCGACGGCGTCGTCCCGGACGGGTTCGCGGCCACCCTGCGGGACGGGTCGGCGCGGGTGCCGGCCGCCGCGGGTCCCTACGACTGGTTCGACGTCTCCCTCGGCGCCGCGGTGGGCGGGGACGTCGACGGCGACGGCCGGCCGGACACCGTCGTCCTGCTGCGGTGCTCCCCGCAGCCGTCGAACGGGATCGTCGAGGAGGTGCACGTCCTCGACGCCGACGGCCGCCGGCTGGCCGTGCTGCCGAGCCCGCGCACGCTGCCGCGGGCCGACGTCCTGCCGCCGGTCTACGACCCGGACGGGCTCGCGGTCGAGGAGGGCCGGGTGGTGGCGGTCATGCGGGTCTACGAGGAGGGCGACACCCACGCCGGCGGGCCGTCCGGGCGGATGACCGTCCGCTGGGAGTGGGACGGCGGGGAGCTCGAGCGGCTGCCCTAGCTCGCCCGCCGGACGGCTCAGGCGCGGGCGAACAGCGCCCGGTGCGCCTGGCGGCCCAGGAGCTCGGCGGCGAGGCTCTCGCCGGAGCCGCGGCCCTCGAGCAGGGCGGTGAGGTCGTCGCGGTCGGCGGTCGTGGCGTAGTCGGCCAGCTCGCGCTCGAGGGCGCGGCGGGACCGCTGCCACACCGAGCCGCGGCGGGAGGGGGTGAGGAGGGAGGGCATGGCGGTTCTCCGAGCTGCGTCTGCGTCGTCTTCTCTGTACCGACTCCATCGTCCTCGCGCGCGGCGCGGCGGAGCGGTATCCGGCCTGTGAGTGTGCGCACCGTGACCGGGCACACCGGCCGCCGTCAGCGGCCGACGAGCGTCGTCTCGAAGTCGTAGCGGGACGCGCGGTAGACGTGCCGGCCGAGCTCCACCGCGCCGCCCTTGTCGTCGAACGCCGTCCGCTCCATGGTCAGCAGCGCCGCCCGCGGCGGCTCCTGCAGCAGCCGCGCCTCGTCTGCCCGGGCCAGGCGCGCGCCGATCCGCTGGTGGGCCACCCGCAGGTGCACCCCCTGCGCGCGCAGGTACTGGTAGAGCCCCCGCTCGGTGAGGTCCTCCACCGACGGGTCGAACCGGCCGGGCAGGTGGTTGGTCATCAGCGCCAGCGGCTCGCCGTGCGAGCGGCGCAGCCGGCGGACCACCACGATCTCCTCCCCCGGCGCGAGGTCGAGCTCCCCGGCGACGTCGGCCGGCGCGGGGCGCCGTTCCAGGGACAGCACCTCGGTCGTCGGCGCCTCGCCGGCGCGGGACAGGTCGTCGTAGAGGCTGGTGAGCTCCACCGACCGGCGGACGTGCGGCTGGATCACCTGGGTGCCCACGCCGCGCTTGCGGACCAGCAGGCCCTTGTCCACCAGCTCCTGCACCGCGCGGCGGACCGTCGGCCGGGACAGCCCGTAGCGCTGGGCCAGCAGCAGCTCGTTCTCCAGCCGCGAGCCCGCGGGCAGCGAGCCGCCGGTGATCGCCCCCTCGATGGCCTGCGCCAGCTGGAAGTACAGCGGCGTGGGACTGGAGCGGTCGATGTCGAAGGTGAGCACGTCTGCCTCCCGGGAAGCGAGCACCGCGGGTCGGTCCGGAGACCCGCTTCCCGCGTCCCCGATGATCGCACCCGGACGGGCACCTCCTGTCGTCCCCACATCGGGGCAGCCGGACATCAGGACGTCCGGACAAACACGTCAGCCGTAGGCGGCGCGGAACGCCTTCAGCGCGTCGTCCGGGTCGCCGGACGCCCAGCCCTCCAGCGCGACGACGCCGTCGTAGCCGAGCCGGTCGAGCGCGGCCGCGACCGCCTCGTGGCGGATCTCGCCGGTGCCCGGCTCGCACCGCCCCGGGACGTCGGCCACCTGCACCTCGCCCACCAGCGGCAGCGCCCGCTCCACCAGCGCGACCAGGTTCCCCTCACCGATCTGCGCGTGGTACAGGTCCAGGTTGAGCCGCAGGTGCGGGCTGCCCACCGCCTCGACCAGCGCGATCGTGTCCGCGGCCCGGGCGAACGGGGTGCCCGGGTGGTCCACGGCGGTGTTGAGGTTCTCCAGCGTGAACACCCGCCCGGCCCGCTCGCCGAGCCCCGCCAGCCGGGTCAGCGTGCGGGCGGCGGTCAGCCACATCGCCGGGGTCACGACGACCGCGGGGACGACGGGCAGCCCGCCGGCGTCCAGCCCGGTGCCGTGCACGTTGAGCCGGGGGCAGCCCAGCCGCTCGGCGGCCGCCAGCGACAGCTCGGCGGTGCGCAGCAGCTCGGCCGCGCCGCCGTCGTCGGCGAGGGTGCCGGTGACGTAGCCGGTCATCGAGGAGAACGTGGCGCCGGTGGCGGCGAGCGCGTCGAGGTCCTTCGCCGTCCAGTCCCAGATCTCGACCTCGAGGCCGGCGGCGGCGATCCGCCGCACCCGCTCGGGGAACGGCAGGTCGAGGAACAGCATCTCCGCCAACGCCGCCAGCCGGTACCGGCTCACTTCTCCACCTCGTCGGTCCGCACCGGCCGGCCCGCGCGGACCGACTCCGCGGCGGCCAGCGCGATCGCCAGCGCCGCGCGGGCGTCCTCCCCGGTGACCGGGGGCGGCGTCCGGCCGCGGACGGCGTCGACGAACGCCGCGAGCTCGGCGGTGTAGGCGCCGGCGAACAGCTCCTGGTCGCTGCGGACGGTCTCCGCCACCCGGCCGCCGGGGCCGGAGAACACCATGCCGGTGCGGCGGCCGTCGCCCATGGTGGCCATGCCGCCGGAGCCGAGCACCTCGCCGCGGACGTCGTAGCCGTAGGCCGCCTCGAAGCAGGCCTCGGCGACCCCCATCGCGCCGTCGGCGAAGCGGACGACGACGACTGCGGTGTCCAGCAGCCCCCGGTCCCGCCAGGCCGGCTCGACCAGCGCGTCGGCGACGGCGTGCACCTCCACCGCCTCCGCGCCCGGGTGCAGGAACCGCAGCGTGTCGAAGTCGTGGATCAGCGTCTCCAGGAAGACGGTGTCCGGCCGCACCCGGGCCGGGGAGAAGCCGCCCGGGTCGCGGGTGAGCGAGCGCAGCAGCCGCGGCGTGCCGAGCGTGCCGTCGTCCAGCAGCGCCCGGGCGGCGGCCCAGTCCGCGGCGAAGCGGCGGTTGAAGCCCACCTGCAGCACCACGCCGGCGGCGCGGGCGGCGTCGATGGCGCGGTCGGCGTCGGGCAGCGTCACCGCCATCGGCTTCTCGCAGAACACGTGCCGGCCGGCGGCCGCGGCGGCGACCACGAGGTCGGCGTGCGCGCGGGCCGGCGCGGCGACGACGACGGCGTCGACGTCCGGGTCGTCCCACACCTGCGCCGCGTCGGTGTACGCCCGGCCCGCGCCGAGCACCCCCGTCAGGTACTCGGCGGCGCCCTGCGCGGGGTCGGCCACGGCCACCAGCCGCGCGGACGGCAGCCGCCGGGCCAGGGTCTGCGCGTGGAAGGCGCCCATCCGCCCCGACCCCAGGAGGGCGACGCCCAGCGGGCCGGCGGTCACAGGTCCAGCACCAGACGCGGGCCCGCGGCGCGGGAGACGCAGATCATCATGCAGTCGCCGGCCTGCCGCTCGTCGTCGCTGAGCACGGAGTCGCGGTGGTCGGGGGTGCCCGCGAGCACCGCCGTCTCGCAGGTGCCGCAGGTGCCCTCCGCGCAGGAGGACAGCACCCCGACCCCGGCCGCCTCCACCACCGCCAGGATCGAGCGGTCCGCCGGCACGGGCAGGGTCAGCTCGCTGCGCTGCAGCACCACCTCGAACGGCTCGTCGCGCACCGGCCCGGTCCGCGGCCGCGGGGCGAACCGCTCCACGCGCAGCGACCGCGGGGGCCAGCCGGCGACCGCGCGCTCGACCGCGGCGAGCAGCGGCTCGGGGCCGCAGCAGTAGACGAGGGTGTCCGGCTGCGGGGTGCCGAGGAGTGCGGGCAGGTCGAGCAGGCCGGTCTCGTCCTGCGGGCGGACCGAGACCCGGTCGCCGTGGGGGGCGAGCTCGTCGAGGAAGGCCATCGAGGCGCGGCGCCGGCCGCCGTAGACCAGCCGCCAGTCGGCGCCGGCCGCCTCGGCCGCCCGGACCATCGGCAGGACCGGCGTGATGCCGATGCCGCCGGCGATGAACAGGTACCGCGGCGAGGGTGCGAGCGGGAAGTTGTTGCGCGGGCCGCGCACGCGCACGGGATCGCCCTCGCGGAGGGTGTCGTGCACGTACCGGGAGCTGCCACGCCCGTCGGGGTCGCGCAGCACGCCGAGCCGGTACGCGGAGTGGTCGGCGGGGTCGCCGCACAGCGAGTACTGCCGGGTGGGCGCCCCGTCGAGGACCAGGTCGACGTGCGCGCCGGGCTCCCAGCCCGGCAGCGGGGAGCCGTCGGCCGCGCGCAGCACCAGCTCGACCACGCCGTCGGCGACCTCGCGCTTGGCGGCCACCCGGGCCGGCGCCTCGAACTCGGTGGTGGCGAGGGTGACGCTGGTGGTGCGGTGCCGGACCTCCTCCACGTGCGGCCGGTGCCGGGCGCCCCCGCCGAAGCTGATCGGCAGGTTCTTCCAGACGTACATGTTCGGCGAGCTCGGGTAGAAGGTCGGCGGGCCGGCGAGCTCGTAGTCGCCGAGCACCGGCAGCGCCTCCTCCAGCGCGATCCGCGCCTCGAGCCGGGCCAGCGGGGCGCCGAGGCAGCCGTGCACGCCCTCGCCGAAGCCGAGGTGGCGGCCGCGGGGCCGGGTCAGGTCGAAGGTGTCGGGGTCGGGGAACTGCCGCTCGTCGCGGTTGGCCGCGCCGGTCACCAGCACGACGCGGCCGCCGGCCGGGATGGTGACGCCGTGCAGCGTCACCTCGCGGGAGGTGGTGCGGGCGGTGAGCTGCAGCGGGGTGATCAGCCGCATGGCCTCCTCGACCGCGGCCGGGATCAGCGAGGGGTCGGCCCGTAGCAGCGCCCGCTGGTCCGGGTTCTCGGCGAGCAGCTCGAACAGCGTCCCGGTCAGCCCGGCGGTGGACTCGACGCCGCCGAGGAACAGGATCATCATCAGTCCGCTGACCTCGGACTCCGTCGTCACCCGCTCGGGCACGAACGGCACGCCGTCGATGTCGGCCTGCACGAAGCGCGTGACCAGGTCGTCGCGGGCGGCGCGGCGGCGGTCGTCGAGCAGGTCGATGAAGAACTGCTGGACGCCGGCGGTGGCCGCCCGCGCCACGGGGGTGAGGTGCGGGGTGCCGGGCACCCGGTCCTTGAGCTCGTGCGTCCAGTGCTCGAGCTGCTCCCGGCGTGCCTGCTCGAGGGGGTCGGGGTCGTGCCGGCCCGGCAGGCCCATGAGGTGGAAGAACACGTCGAAGGGCATCGGCCAGGCCAGCTCCTGGGCGATGTCGACCGTGCCCCGGCCGCCGGTGCCGCGGTCCCGCCAGGAGGCGACGAGGTCGCGGACGACGGCGCGGATGCCGTCCTCCCGGTCGGCGATCCGGCGGGGCACGAAGTACGGCTGGACGACGGAGCGGACCTGGTCGTGCCGGGGGTTGTCCATGCTGCCGATCGACCCCGGCGGCGCCTGCTCGAGGCGGCTGTCGTCGATGTCCATGCCCTCGAAGCTGCGGAAGGTGTCCGCGTCGAGCGCGGCCGCGCGCACGTCCTCGAAGCGGGTCAGCACATACCAGCCCCACCGCTCGCTGTGCCACACCGGCGCCTCGTCGCGCATCCGGCGGTACAGGCCGAAGGGGTCGGACGTGTAGAAGTCCGGCCGGAACGGGTCGTAGTCGATCCCGGTGGCGGTGCGGGTGGCGGTGGTCGTCACGGCGGGCTCCCTGCCTGGTCCGGTGGGCGTCGTGCGGTGGGCGTCGTGCGGTGGGCGTCGTGCGGTGGGCGTCGTGCGGTGGGCGTCGTGCGGGGGTGCCGTCACCGGTCCTGCCCGGCCGACGCGGGCGTGCGTCGTCGCCCGGGCGCCCGGCGGGTCCGGCTGCGGGGTCGGCGGGCACGGCCGGCCCTCCCCGCGCGCGGGCCGCGCGGGGAGGGCCGGGTGCCGTCAGCGCTTCAGCTCGTGCGAGAGCTCGGCGAGCTCCTGGCCGCCGGCCATCTCGCCGGTGAGCTCCTCGAGGGTGACCTCCGAGCGCTTCTTGTCCAGCACCCGCCGGCCCAGCTTCAGGATTACGAAGTGGTCCCCGACCATGAAGGCGTGGTGCGGGTTGTGGGTGATGAAGACGACCCCGAGGCCGGCGTCCCGGGCCGCGGCCGTGTACTTGAGCACGACGCCGGACTGCTTGACGCCGAGCGCCGCGGTCGGCTCGTCGAGGATGAGCACACGGGCGCCGAAGTACACCGCCCGGGCGATGGCCACGCACTGGCGCTGACCGCCCGACAGCGTGCCGATCGGCTGGTTGATGTCCTTGACGACGATGCCCATCTTCTGCAGCTCGGTGTCGGCGATCTCCCGCATGGCCTTGATGTCCAGCGGCGCCATCGGGTACTTCCCCTTGCGGATCTCCGAGCCGAGGAAGAAGTTGCGCCACACCTCCATGAGGCTGACGACCGCCAGGTCCTGGTAGACGGTCGCGATGCCGGCGTCGAGCGCCTCGCGGGGTGAGCTGAAGTGCCGCTCCTGGCCGTCGACCCGCAGCGTCCCCTCGGTGTGCGGGTGCAGCCCCGAGATGATCTTGATGAGCGTCGACTTCCCGGCGCCGTTGTCCCCGAGGACGCAGGCCACCTCCCCGGCGTTGACAGTCAGGTCGATGCCCTCGAGGGCCCGGATGGCGCCGTAGGACTTGCCGACGTCGTGCATCTCGACCAGCGGCGTGCCGGCCTTCAAGTCGCGCGCGGCGTGTTCGGTGATGGTGTCGGTCATCGTCGTCACTTCCTGCGCTCGGCGTAGTTCTTGACGTAGAGGTTGACCATCACGGCGAGCAGGAGCATCACGCCGAGGAAGGTCCGGAACCAGTTCGGGTCCCAGCCGGCGAAGACGATGCCCTGCGTCGTCATGCCGAAGATGAAGGCGCCCAGCGCCGAGCCCACCGCGGAGCCGTAGCCGCCGGTGAGCAGGGCCCCGCCGACGACCGCGGCGATGATGTAGATGAACTCGTTGCCGATGCCCAGGCCGGACTGGACCGAGCTGAAGTTGAACAGCAGGTGCATCCCCAGGAACCAGGCCAGGAACGAGACGCCCATGAACAGGCCGATCTTCACCTTGCGCACCGGCACGCCGACCGCGCGGGCGCTGGCCGGGTTGCCGCCCGAGGCGGTGATCCAGTTGCCGGTGCGGGTCCGCAGCAGCAGCCAGGTGCCCACGGCGACGAACAGCAGCCACCACAGCACCGTGATCTTCACCGTCATGAAGCCGAGGTCGATGTCGCTGGCGAACACCGACCGCGCTGCGTCGAACCCGTCGATGTCGCTCACGTTGGGCGTCGCCACGGTGCCCGTGACGATCTTGGTCACGCCGAGGTTGACACCCTGGAGGATGAAGAAGGTGCTCAGTGTGATGAGGAAGCTGGGGATCCCCGTCCGCACCACCAGGTAGCCGTTGACGAACCCGATGACGAGCGCGACGGCGAGGCTGAAGACGACGCCCACCCACATGTTCAGGCTGTACTGGTAGGAGAGCATCGCCGAGGCGAGCGCCGCCGTGGTCACCGTGACGCCGGACGACAGGTCGAACTCGCCGCCGATCATCAGCAGCGCGACCCCCACCGCGACGATGCCGATGGTCGAGCTGGCGTAGAGCACGGTGGCGAAGGCGGGCAGGGTCCGGAAGGGCGGGGCCACCGCGTAGAAGAAGGCGAAGATCGCGACCGCGGCGGCCAGGGCGCCGATCTCGGGCCGCGCCAGGAGGCGGGAGACCAGCGACCGCTGGGGGCGCGCCTGGACGGCGGCCGACGGCGGCGCCGCCGATGGGGGTGTCGCCACGGATGAGCTCATGTCTGCACTCCAGGGGGAGGGCGGGGGGAGCCGGGCGGCCCCGGCTCCCCCCGAGCGGGGTTACCGGGTGTTGTTGGCCGCGTACTCGACGATCGGGCCGATGTTCTCCTCGTCGACGATCGACGGGCCGGTCAGGACGGGGCCGCCACCACCGATGTCGTTGCCGTTGGTGATGTTCAGCCACAGCGCGGTGACGGCCATGTAGCCCTGCACGTAGGGCTGCTGGTCGACCGAGAAGGCGATGTCACCGTTCTGGATCGCCTCGGCGACGTCGGAGTTCAGGTCGAAGGTGACGATCTCGGCCTGACTGCCGCTGTCGTTCTTGGCCTGCTGCGCCGCGAGGGCGACCGGGGCGCCCAGCGTGACGACGTGGGTGATCGAGGGGTCCTGCTGGAGCTTGGCCCCGATCGTCTGCTGCACCGCCGGCAGGTCGGCGCCGGGCACGTTGATGTTCTCGGTGTTGGCGAAGGTCTTCGCCACACCGGCGCACCGGGTCTCGAGGGCGACCTGCCCCTGCTCCTGGATGACGCAGAGGGCCTTGCCGCCACCGTCCTGCCCGATCCGGGTGCCGACGGTCTGGCCGGCCAGGTCCTCGTTGGACCCGAAGTACATCGGCACGCCGTAGTTCTGGTAGTCATTGATCCCGGAGTTGAAGGCGACGACCGGGATGCCGGCCTCCATGGCCGACTGCGCCGCCGGCCCCACCGCGTCGGGGAAGGCGAGGGTGACCGCGATGCCGTCGACGCCCTGGTCCACGGCGTTCTGGACGAGGGTCGCCTCCTCGCTGGAGTCCGGGTCGTTCGAGTAGTTGAGCGTGAGGCCGTGGGCGTCGGCGGCGGCCTCCGCGCCGGCGCGGATCTTGTCCCAGAAGGTGTCCCCCGGCGTCTCGTGCGTGATCATCGCGATGGTGTAGTCGCCCTGGTCCGCACCGCCGCCCTCGTTCTGGGCACCGCCCTCGCTGCTGCACGCACTCGCGACCACGACCGTCGCGCTCACCGCCACCGCCAGCTGCAGCGACCTGCGGGTCCTCCTCATGGGCGTCTCCTCGTCGGGATGGCCACCCTCCTGGCGGCCGTCGGCCGGTCCAGACGCCGGACCTCCCCCGTCACAACGACGTCCTTATGTCTGGACATAGTGACATGTGGAATGTGACATGGGGCACCAGAGGCGTCAAGGGCCCGGCGTGCCCCCGACCGGGACGGCCCGGTCCGCGGGGACCGTCACCCGCTCCCCCCGGGCGGCGGACTCGGCGATCGCGTCGAGGACGACCGCCGCCTGCACCGCGTCGGCCAGCGTCGCGCCGTGCGGCTCGCCGGTCGCGGCCGCCAGCAGCGCGTCGCGCGCCTCGACGACCTTCAGGTCGTCGAAGCCCATCGGGTTGCCGGGGCCGGGCTGGAAGGCCGCGTACTCCCCCGCCCCGGGACCGACCAGCACGGTGGCGACGGGCTGGTCCTGTGCGACCGGGCCGCGGCTGACCTGCAGCTCACCCATCCGGCGGAAGTCCCACGCCAGGCGCCCGGCGCTGCCGTGCACCTCGAAGCCGTAGGCGTTCTGCTCCCCCGCCGCCACCCGGCTGGCCTCCAGCGCCACCCGCGCGCCGGAGGACAGCCGCAGCAGCGCGGCGACGTGGTCGTCGTTCTCCACCGGCCCCGGGACGCCGCCGGTCGCCAGCGCGTGCCCCGACGTCGGCCCGGCCGGCCGGGGCCGCTGCGGCACGAACACCGCCGTGTCGGCGAGCACGGACTCGACCTCGTCGCCGAGCAGGTGGCGGACCAGGTCGACGGCGTGCGAGCCGAGGTCGGCGAGGACCCCGCTGCCGCCGCGGGCCCGCTCGTACCGCCAGGTCAGCGCCCCCTCCGGCGCGGCGGCGTAGTCGCTGAGGAAGGCGACGCGGGCGTGGGTCACCCGGCCGATCTCGCCGGCGGCGACCATCTCCCGCGCCAGGGCGACCGCGGGCACGTTGCGGTAGCTCAGCCCGACGACGCCCTGGACGCCGGCCGCGGCGGCCGCGCCGGCCACCGCGCGGGCGTCGTCGGCGGTCAGGCCCACCGGCTTCTCGATCCACAGGTGCCGGCCGGACCCCGCGACGGCGACGCCGATCTCCCGGTGCAGCCAGTTGGGCGCGGCGACCGACACGAGCTCGACGCGCGGGTCGGCGAGCACCGCCCGCCAGTCCGTGGTGGCCGTGGCGAAGCCGTGGCCGGCGGCGGCGGCCTCGGCGCGGCCGGGGACGTCGTCGGCGACGGCGACCAGCCGCGGGGCGACGGGCAGGCCGGGGAAGTGGTGGCCGACCCGGGCGTGCGCGCGGGCGTGCACGGTGCCCATCCAGCCGAACCCGACGACCGCGACCCCGACCGGACGCCCGGTCCCCGGCCCGTTCCCGCCCACGGCACGCCCCCTCGGCCCCGTGAGTGGGAGCGAGCGTAGGCCCGGACCGGCCCGCGGGGACCGCTCCGTGCCGTGGGGTCGGGAGCCGCCGGGTCAGGCGCGGAAGAACAGCCGGACCGTGGTGCCGGCCGGCCCGGTGCGGACGGCGGCGTCGTCGGCCAGGCTCCACGCCAGCCACATGCCGCGCGCGCCGTCGGCGGGGTCCGGGGGCACGTAGCCGAGCGTCGCGTCGGCCAGGCCGGGCCCGGCGTCGGCCACCTCGACGACGAAGGCGTCCCCGTCGGTCCAGGTCGACAGCTCCGCGAAGGGGGCGGCCCCCAGCGCGTTGACCAGCAGCTCGTGGGCGGCCAGGACGACGTCGCCCAGCCGCGCGCGCCGGCCGGCCGGCAGCAGCACGCTCAGCGCGCGGCGGCCCTGCGCCGGCGACGTCACCGGCAGCACGGCCGCGGCCTCGGGGCGCGGGGTCCAGGCCGGCTGCGCCCGGTGCAGGAAGCAGGCCGGGTCCTCGTACGCCGGCTGGGGTGCCGGGGCGGCGCCGTCCCAGGTGAGCGGGTGGGTGCGGGCGACGGCCGCGAGGACGTCGGCGGGCAGCCGCTGGGCGTCGTGCAGGCAGAGGCTGTAGTACGGCATCGTGTCGTAGCAGCGGTTGGCCACCGCCTCGAAGCGGCTCCACTCCCGCCCGTCCTCCCGGGCCAGCCACACCGGCTCGGCGGCCAGCCGCCAGCTCGGCGCCTCGGCGCGGAGGGCGCGCAGGTCGCGGTCGTAGGCCTGCAGCGTGCCGTGGCCGCCGCGCCACCAGGTCTCCGCGGCGGCGAAGACCGCCAGCCGGCCGAGGTCGGTCCCCAGCTGCCCGGCCAGCAGGCTGCGCACCCGCTCCCCGGCGACGACGAGCACCGGCTCGTCCCGGCGGAAGCCCTCGAGGACGAAGGGCACCACCCGCTCGACCAGCTCGGCGTCGGAGGAGAAGACGAACCCCTCGTGGGCGAGGCCGGTGCCGTCCCAGCCGCCGGTCGGGCGCAGCCAGGTCACGGCTGCCCCGGGGCCGTGCCGGACGGCTCCAGGCCGAACAGCTCCAGGCAGCGCAGCACGTTCCGGCGCGCCGCCACCGGCCGCAGGTCGATCCCGCGGGCGGCCAGCTCCCGCGCCGCGCCGGCCAGTGCCCGGGCGCCCGCCACGTCGAGGAAGCCGAGGTCCGCGAGGTCGAGCACCAGCTCGCCGGGGGTGTCGCCGGCGACGTCGACCAGCGCGGTCGCCACGTGCGCGGCCTCGGTGAGGTCCACCTCGCCGTGCAGCGACAGCCGGGGTCCGCGGCCGGACAGGTGCGCCAGCGGCAGCCGGTCGCCGAGGTGCTGCAGCGGGTGGAGGACGGCGACCGGCCCGAGGACCTCCGGGCCCACCGACGCGTCGTAGAGACACAGCGCGGTCATGGGGACCGCGGCCATGAGCTCGTCGGCGAGCTGCTCGTAGGCGTGCAGCAGGCGGCGGCCGGCCGGCCCGCCGCTGACCAGCTCGGTGACGTCCGCCGCCACCCGCAGGCCGGTGCGCCCGCCGGCGAGCGCCGCCCGCGTCGCGGCGCGGTAGTGCTCCACCTGCCCGGCCGGGGTGAGGCCGCCCGCGGCCGTGTAGCTGTCACCGGTCGTCTGCAGGTCGAGCCGGCCGGCGGCGAGCAGCTCGTCCCGGTGCGGCAGTCCCGACACCGCGGCCAGCAGGGCGGACCGCGAGGGGCCGACCACGACCAGCTGCTCGTCACGCCGGCGCCCCTCCTCGAGGAAGGGCACGACCGCCGCGGCCAGGTCGGCGCCGTCACCGACGGACCAGCAGGCGTGGTCCCCCGGCCGGAGTCCGGTCGGGGTGCCCAGACCCTGCGGGGTGGTCACAAGGATGACGCTACCCACCCGCGTCGCCGGTGTCAGGACCCGGACGGATCCGTTCCGGGGGCGCTCGCGGAGGGCCTGGTCAGGCGCGCACGAGGCGGACGGCGTCGACGGCGGCCAGCGCCCCGAGCTCGTCGGCGACCATCCAGACGTCGGCGATCCGGCCGCCGTCGAGGGTGAGGACGTCGACCACCCGCAGCCGCACGTCCCGGCCGGTGGGCGGGAGCGGGCCGGCCGCGGTCTGCAGCGGCCCCACCTGCCGGCCGCCCATCCGGAAGGCGACCACGACCCGGTCGCCGTCCTCGACCACGGCGACGACCTGCCGCTCCACCCGCTCGAAGGTGCGCTGCACCGCCCGGGCGCGGGCGACCAGGTCGGCGGCGGCCAGCGGCCGGCCGTTGACCGTGACGGGGTCGGTGTAGACCGCGCGGAAGGCCTCCTCCGCGGCGGGTCCGCCGGGCAGCGGGTCGGTCCACAGCCGCAGCAGCCGGTCGACGTCGAAGGTCATCGGCCCGTCACCGCCGGGTGCGCAGGATCATCCCCAGGAGCACGCCGACCAGCAGCACGATCGTCAGGATCAGCCACAGCGGCGACGAGACGTCGACGGTGAACAGGTCGACGGTGACCCGGTCGCGGTTCTGCAGGATGAACGCGACCGTCACGACGGCGAGGACCAGCGCGAGGACCTGCCCCGGCCGGACCCGGCGCCGCGCCGGGCGGGACGACGGGGCGGGCGGTGGGGTCCTGGCGGGTGTCGTCTTGGCCATGGGGTCCTCCGCCGGTCGGGAGTGGCACGGTCGAGGCCGGACGCGCCACCGTCCCGTCGCGGCGGCGGGTCCCGCCTCACCCCGGGCGGACGAGGCGGGGCGGCGCGGGCGCCGCCCGACCGTCCCGCCGGGATGACCCCGGCGCCGGGCCCGGCGGGCACCCTGGACGCCCGCCGCAGATCGGGGGTCCCCGGTGAGCCGAGTCGACGAGCGGAGCCCGGCCGCCCCCGAGGAGACGGCGGCCCGCCCGGACCCGCCGCGCCCGGCCCCGCCGCGCCCGGGCCCGGTGCTGGAGTTCGTCGCCGTCGTCGTCCTGTCGATCACGACCCTGCTCACCGCCTGGTCGGCCTTCCAGGCCGGCCAGTGGGGCGGGGAGACGTCCATCGCGTTCAGCCGGGCCTCGGCCGACCGGATCGAGGCCGCCCGCGCGGCCGCCCTGGCCGACGCCCGGCTGACCAACCAGATCGGGCTGTGGACCCAGTGGGTCGTCGCGCAGGGCTCCGGGGAGCCGGAGCTGGCGGAGTTCCTCGTCGCCCGCTTCCCCGAGCCGCTGGCGACCGCCCACGGGGACTGGCTGGCGGCCGGCGGCACCGCCGCCGCCTCCCCGTTCGACATGCCCTCCTACGTCCTGCCGGAGCAGCAGGTCGCCGCCGACCTCGACGCCCGGGCGTCGGCGGCGTTCGACACCGCCCTCACCGACGACCAGCGCGGTGACGACTACACGGTCCTCACGGTGCTGTTCGCCGCGGTGCTGTTCTTCGCGGCCATGTCGGCGCGGGTGCGCGCCGCCCGCTCGCAGTGGGTGCTGCTCGGTACCGCCGTGGCGCTCGGCCTGGTCGGCGTCGGCCTGCTCGCGGTCTTCCCCAAGCTGCTGTGACCGGCGCCGGTCAGGTCCGGACGACGAGGGTGTGCGCGGCCATGTCCCCGAGCCGCTGCCGGCGGGGGTTGGACAGCACGACGACGAAGGCCACCAGGTAGCCGAGGAGACCGTCGACCACCCGCAGCACGGTGCGGACGGCCGCGGCGGCGTACCCCGGCGGCGTGGCGCCGGACCGCTCGTCGACGACGCGGATCCCGGCCGCCATCTTGCCCAGCGTCTGGCCGAGCGCCCCCTCCATGAGGACGAAGTAGGCGACGGCGGCCACGGCGTAGAGCACGGTGGCCCACGCCGGGGCGTCGGACACCCACTCCCACGGGCCCACCTGCTCGATGGAGTCGGTGCCCGCGGCCAGCAGGGTGAAGGCGGCGCCGACGACCACGCTGTCGATGAGCGTGGCGAGGACGCGCCGGCCGGTGACGTGGACGTCGGTGGTCGCGGCGTACGGGGCGGAGAGCGCCGTCATGGCTGCCTCCTGCGTCGGGTGCGGGACGGACCGCCCCAGCCTCGCGGGGTGACCCGTCCCGCCCCCACGCCCGGACGGCCCGGGCGCGCGGGGCCCTTGGGCCCCGGGTCAGTCGCGCACGCGCAGCAGGACCTTGCCGGTGGCGCGGCGCTCGTCGAGCTCGGTGACCGCGGCCGCGGCGTCGGCGAGGTCGTGCACCGTGCCGAGCACCGGCCGGAGGCGGCCCTGCTCGAGCAGCGGCAGCAGGTCGGCCCACTGCTCGCGCACGAAGCCGGGGTCCCCGGCCCAGAACGCGCCCCAGCCGACGCCGACCACCGACACGTTGTTGAGCAGCAGCCGGTTGACCTTGACGGTGGGGATCTCGCCGCCGGTGAAGCCGAGCACCAGCAGCCGGCCCTCGCGGCCGAGGCTGCGCAGCGAGTCGGTGAACCGGTCCCCGCCGACCGGGTCGGCGACGACGTCGACGCCGCGGCCGCCGGTGAGCTCCTTCACCCGCTCGCGGAACCCGTCGGCGAGCACGACCTCGTCGGCGCCGGCGGCGCGGGCCACCTCGCCCTTGGCCTCGCTGGACACCACCGCGAGCACCCGCGCGCCGTAGGCCCTGGCGAGCTGGACGCCCGCCGTCCCCAGCCCGCCCGCGGCGCCGTGCACGAGCACCGTCTCGCCCTCGCGCAGCTGCCCCCGCCGGCGCAGCGCAAAGTGCATGGTCAGGTAGTTCATCGGCAGCGCGGCGCCCTGCTCGAAGGAGACGCCGTCGGGCAGCGGGAAGACGAAGCCCGGGTCGGCCGCGGCCACCTCGGCGAAGCCGCCGAAGCCGGGGAAGGCCGCCACCCGCTGCCCGGCGGCGAGCCCGCTGCCCTCCGGGGCGCTGCGCACGACGCCGGCCACCTCGCTGCCGGGCACGAACGGCACCGGCGGCTTGAGCTGGTACTCGCCGCGGCTGAGGAGCACCTCGGGGAAGGTCACGCCGGCGACGTGCACGTCGATCACGACCTTGCCGCCGGCGTCGGGCTCGGGGACGTCGGCGACGGAGATGGCCGAGGGGCCGTCGAGGCTGGTGATCTGCGCGGCGCGCACGGGTCCTCCTGGAGGGCTCGGGAGACGGTGCGGCGAGTGTGTCAGAGCACGCCCGCGGCGCCGCCGGCCCGAGCCGGGTCCCCGCCGGCCCTACGACCCCGCCGTCCCGACGGGCACGTCGAGCTGCACCTGCCCGGCCTCCTGGAAGGCGAACGTGACCTGGACGGTGTCCGTGGTGGTGATGTCGGCGGTCACGTCGTCGAGCTGCATCCGGACCTGGCCCCGGGTCGCGTCGACCGAGCCGTCGGCGGGCAGGTCGATGCCGTCGGGGCTGCTGTCGCCCTGCTCGTCGAGCAGCGTGACCGACCCGGCCGCGGGCGTGCTCACCGAGACCAGCCGGTCGTCGGTGTCCCCGTCGTTGGTCAGCGCGCCGCGGAGGGCGACCGAGTCGCCGGCGCCGATCGTCGCGTCGGCGTCGAGGTACACGTCGCTGAGGGCGACCTGCCCGACCGAGCCGTCGACGCCCGGGGTGTCCGGCACCTCCTGCGCGGTCTCCGCGTCCTGCCCCGTGCCGCACGCGACGGCGAGGAGGACGAGGACCGCGGCGCCCGTCGCCGTCCCGAGTAGTGCGCGTGCTCCGGTCCGCTGCTCCACGGGGCCTCCTGACGCCGGCACGGACTGTGGCGTACCGGTCATCGTGCTCCGCGTGACCGCTCGGGCCCAGCGGGTCGCGCGCGGGTCCGGCTCAGGCGCCGGGTGTGGCCTGCAGGTCCTCCCGCCGCCGGACGCGCACCGCGCGGAACGGCCGCCCGTGCGCCGGCTCCTCGACCCAGTCGACGGTGACCACCTGCCCGGCGCGCAGCGACTCCCCGGCCGGGTCGACGGCGGCGGCGTCGGCCCAGCAGTCGCCGGGCAGGCCGGGCACCTCGACGACGGCGCCGCGCGCCTGCTCGTCCCAGCGGACCACGGTGCCGGTGGACGTCCCCCTGCGCGTCATGCAGCGAGGGTGCGGGCCGCGGCGCCCCGTGGCAACGACGTGCTCCCGCGCACATCCCGGACGCCTGCGACCCCCGCGGGCGTTGTACCCCTCGTGAGCACCCCGAGCACGACCACCGAGCGGGCAGCCGCGGCCGGCCCGCTGACGGAGGCCGTCCTCGCCGACGGCACGCCGGCCCTGGTCTGGCCGCTGCTGGACACCGACGGCGAGGCGCTGCGGGCCGGCTACGCCGAGCTCTCGCCCGAGTCACGGCGTTCCCGCTTCCTCACCGACCTGCCCGAGCTGTCCGACTCCCTGCTGCGGCTCCTGGTCGACGGCGTGGACGGCGTCGACCACGTCGCCGTCGTCCTCACCGCCTTCCCGGCCGACGGCGGCGCCCGCCCGGTCGGCGTGGCCCGGCTGGTGCGCTGGCCCGGCGAGCCGGAGACGGCCGACGTCGCGGTCACCGTGCTCGACTCCTGGCAGGGCCGCGGTGTGGGCCGGGCGCTGCTGGACGCCGTGCTGGCCCGCCGGCCCCGCGACGTCGTGCGGCTGCGCACGACCGTGGCCGCGCACAACCGCGCCTCGCTGGGGATGCTGCGCCGGGCCGGCCGGCTGACCGCGCGGCACGAGGGCGGGGGCGAGCTCACCGTCGAGGTGACCGACCTGCCCCCGGTCCCCTGACGTCGGGCGCGCCGCCGGCGGGGGCCCGCCGGTCCTCGCCCAGCGCCCCCTGGGCCGCGAGCCGACCGATGCGCCCTCCCCCGGCGCCCCGCAGCACGACCGCGACGGCCACGGCGACCACCGCCCCGGTGGCGGGCCCGAGCAGGTGGGCCCACCACGCCGTCCGGTCGCCGAGGACCGGCGCCGGGCCGAGCGAGCGGGCGGGGTTCGTCGAGGCGCCGCTCACCGGCGAGCCGAACAGCCCGGCCAGGGCGATCCAGCTGCCGACGCCGACCGCCGCCAGCGGTCCCACGTTCTGCGCCCCCGAGGACACGCCCAGGATCACGCTGACCAGCCCGACGGTGAGGACGGCCTCCCACAGCAGCGCCGTGGTGGCCGGGACGCCCGGGCCCGGCAGGGTGAGCCCGGCGCTCCCCTGCCGGCCGATCAGGGCCCACAGCAGCAGGGTCGCGAGGACGGCGCCGAGGAACTGCGCGACGACGTGGGCGGGCACGGGCCGGAACGGCAAGTCGCCGCGCAGCGCGAACGCGGTGCTCACCGCCGGGTTCAGGTGCGCGCCCGAGACGGCGCCCATGAACAGGATGGCGGCGGTGACCACGGGCGCCGGGGCGACGGCCAGCGCGCCGTAGGGCACGGCCGACCCGCCGAAGCGGGCGTCGACCATCCCCCCGCCGACGGCCACGAGCACCAGGAGGAAGGTGCCGAACAGCTCGGCGGACAGGCGCCGTCCCTCCTCGCGGCGGTCCCGGAAGTCGAACGCGTCGCGCACCGAGCCGGGCGTGCCCAGGGCGCGCAGCAGGCGCCGCTCCGGCGGCGGCGTCGTGTCGTCGGTCATCACCACCTCCGCGCACCGGGCCCGACGACGACCGTGGCCCGCGTCCGCGCCCGCGGACACCGTCCTCCGGGGACGACGCGGCCGGCCGCGACTCATCCGGTCGGGGCGACGTGCGGACGGGCGCACGCGACGAGGCTGCGCGTGCCGACAGGCCCACAGCCGCGGCGGTGCGCGCGACACTGGCCGCGCCGTCGCCGTCCGTCGACCGAACCGGGTGGTGGACCATGGAGAGGACCGACCGGCCCGTCGTCCCCGACGGGCTCCCCCGGCTCCGGGCCGGGTGGCACGCGTCGCCGGAGCAGGGCGCCTGTCTCATGGAGTACGTCTCGGTGCTCGCCGGGACCTCCTTCGACGACCACCCCCGCTGCACCGACCCCACCCTGGCCGCGCTGGCCCGGCTGGTGAACGACGCCTCCACCGACGACGGGCGGCCGCTGCTGGCCGCCTTCGCCCCCGCCCTGGCCGGCGCCGCCCGCTTCCGGGACGCCCGCCGCACGGCCGCGGTCGTCCACGCCGCGGTGCGGGCCGCCGCCGCCGCGGCGGAACACCCGGCCGTGCTGCGCCGGCACCTCGCCGGCGCCGGGCGGCGGTGCGTCCGCGTCGCCGGCACCGGGCCGTGGGCGGGCCTCGCCCGGTGGCTGGACCCGCTGTACCGGCAGGGGCCGGGGCGCCACCGCCTGGAGGCGGCGGTCGCGGCGCTGTGGGACTTGCCCGCAGGGCGGCGGGACGCCGCGCTGCGGGCCACGCTGGCCGCGGCCGTCGCCGCCGCCCGCGCGCCGGTGACCGGCGGGCCGGTCCCGTCAGCTCACGTGCCGGGTCCCCGGCCCGACCAGCTCCAGGCGTAGCGGCCGTCGTCGGAGGCGGTGCCGGCCTCGCCGAGCTCGAGCGGGCGGAAGGTGTCGACCATGACCGCCAGCTCGTCGAACCGCTCCGCGCCGAGCGACCGCTCCACCGCGCCGGGCTGCGGGCCGTGGCTGTGCCCGCCGGGGTGCAGCGAGACCGACCCCCTGCCGATCCCCGAGCCCCGGCGCGCCTCGTAGTCGCCGTCGACGTAGAACATGACCTCGTCGCTGTCGACGTTGGAGTGGTAGTAGGGCACCGGCACGGCCAGCGGGTGGTAGTCGACCTTCCGCGGCACGAAGTTGCAGATGACGAAGTTCACGCCCTCGAACACCTGGTGCACCGGGGGCGGCTGGTGCACCCGCCCGGTGATCGGCTCGAAGTCCGCCACGGCGAACGCGTAGGGGTAGAGGCAGCCGTCCCAGCCGACGACGTCGAAGGGGTGCTCCGGCGTCACGTGGACGGTGCCGGCCAGCCCGCCGGGCCCGGGGCCGCGGTGCTTGACGTACACCTCGACGTCGGTGCCCTCGGCCAGCAGCGGGGCGTCCGGGCCGCGGAGGTCGCGCTCGCAGTAGGGCGCGTGCTCGAGGAACTGCCCGTAGCGGGACAGGTAGCGCCTGGGCGGCGCGATGTGGGAGTTGGCCTCGATCGCGTAGGTGCGCAGCGGCTCGTCGCCGGTGGGGACCCAGCGGTGGGTGGTGGCCCGCGGGACCACCACGTAGTCGCCCGCGCCGGCCTCCAGCGCGCCGAACACCGTCTCCACGGTGGCGGTGCCGCGCTCGACGAACACGCACTCGTCGCCGACCGCGTTGCGGTAGTACGGGCTGGGCAGCGACGAGACGGCGTAGGAGATGCGGACGTCGGCGTTGCCCAGCACCAGCCGCCGGCCGGTGACCGGGTCGACCCCCTTGTGCTCCTCCCCGGGGAACAGGTCGTGCAGCCTGAGGTGGCGCGGCACGAGCGGCGCGTTCGGCGTCAGGGTCTGGTCGGGCAGCTCCCAGGGGCGGGCGTCGACCAGCGCCGAGGGCAGGCCGCGGTGGTACAGCAGCGAGGAGTCGCTGGAGAAGCCCTCCTCCCCCATCAGCTCCTCGGCGTACAGGCCGCCGTCGGGACGCCGGAACTGCGTGTGCCGCTTGGGCGGGACCTCGCCCACCCTCCGGTAGAACGCCATGGTGGCCTCCCTGGTGAGGGACTGGAACGGCCACCCTTCAGGGGCCCACGCCGAGCGGAGCGAGGCGTGGGGGGAAGGGTGGTCCTCCTAAAAGTTGCCGCGCTTCTCCTGCTCGCGCTCGATGGCCTCGAAGAGTGCCTTGAAGTTGCCCTTGCCGAAGCCGAGCGAGCCGTGCCGCTCGATGAGCTCGAAGAACACCGTCGGCCGGTCGCCGGTGGGCGTGGTGAAGATCTGCAGCAGGTAGCCGTCCTCGTCGCGGTCGACGAGGATCCCGCGGGCCTGCAGCTCCTCGATCGGCACGCGCACCTCGCCGATGCGGGCCCGCAGCCCGGGGTCCTCGTAGTAGGAGTCCGGCGTCGCGAGGAACTCGACGCCCTCGGCGCGCATGGCGTCGACGGTGGCGACGATGTCGCCGGTCGCCAGCGCCACGTGCTGGGCGCCGGGGCCGCGGTAGAACTCGAGGAACTCGTCGATCTGCGACTTCCTCCTCCCCACCGCCGGCTCGTTGAGCGGGAACTTGACCCGGTGGTTGCCGTTGGCGACGACCTTGCTCATCAGCGCGGAGTAGTCGGTGGCGATGTCGTCGCCGATGAACTCCGCCATGTTGGTGAAGCCCATGACCCGGTTGTAGAAGTCGACCCAGCGGTCCATGGCGCCGAGCTCGACGTTGCCGACGACGTGGTCGACGGCCTGGAACAGCCGGCGCGGGCGGCCGGGCCGCGGCCGGTGGGACGACGTCCGGGCGACGTAGCCGGGCAGGTGGGGGCCGGTGTAGCGGGAGCGGTCGACGAGGGTGTGCACGGTGTCGCCGTACGCGCCGATGGTGGCCAGCCGGACGGTGCCGTGCTCGTCGGTGAGGTCGTGCGGCTCGGCGACGACGGTGGCGCCCTGGGCGCGGGCGTGGGCGACGCACCGGTCGACGTCGGGCACGGCGAGGGCGATGTCGACGATGCCGTCGCCGTGCGCGCGGTGGTGGTCGGCGCGGGGGCTGGCGGGGTCGTAGGCGCCGGTGACGACGAAGCGGGCGGCGCCGGAGCGCAGCACGTAGGCGCGGTGGTCGCGGTTGCCGGTCTCGGGGCCGGAGTAGGCGACCAGCTCCATGCCGAAGGCGGACTGCAGGAAGTGCGCCGTCTGCACGGCGTTGCCGACGACCCACACCAGCGCGTCCCAGCCCGAGACCGGGAACGGGTCGGCCGACTCGTCGTACTGCACCAGGCCGACCAGCTGCTCCAGCTGCCGCAGGTCGAGTCCGGCCAGGCGTTCCTCGTCGTTGAGGGTCTGCTCGATCGACACCGGAGGCCTCCTCTGCGCGGGGACGTGGGGAGAGCCCACTGCCGGAGGCCGTGCTGTGCAACCCTGACCGCAGGGGCTGGTCCGGCTGCACCGCTGGCCCAGCGGACCGGCCTGCCGACTGGGCGGACTGCACAGCTCGCGCCCCGGGAGGACGCATGACGCTCGACGCGCTGGACGTCGCGGTGCTGGAGGCGCTGCGGGAGCACCCCCGTGCCGGCGCGCTGGAGCTGTCCCGCCTGCTCGGCGTGGCCCGGGCGACGGTCACCGCCCGCGTCGCGCGCCTCGAGCGGTCCGGCGTCGTCACCGGCTACGGCCCGGACGTCGACGTCGCCGCGGCCGGGTTCGGCGTCCAGGCGTTCGTGACGCTGGAGATCGCGCAGGGCGCGATCGAGGCGGTCCGCGCCGACCTCGAGGCCATCCCCGGTGTGCTGGAGGCGCACGCGACGACGGGCAGTGGCGACGTCCTGTGCCGGGTGGGCGCGGCGTCGCACGAGGCGCTGCAGCAGGTGCTGGTCGAGCTCAACCGGTCGCCGTCGGTGGTCCGGTCGACCAGCGTCGTCGCGCTGTCGGAGCTGGTGCCGCGGCGGACCCTGCCGCTGCTGCGGACCGGGGCCGCCCCGGACGCCGGCCGCTCGCGGATGCCCCGCGCCTGAACGGGGGCCCGGACGCGCGGCGACGTCAGGCGGTGGCCTCCCCGGGCGCCGCGGTCCAGGAGAGCGGGCGTCCGGTGCCGGTGCGGACCACCGTCACCGGGCACGGCGCGTGGTGGACCATCTGGTCGCTGGTCGACCCGAGCAGCAGCCCGGCGAAGCCACCGCCGCCCCGGGTGCCGACGACGAGCAGGTCCGCGCCCCCGGCCGCCTGCACCAGGACCCGGGCCACCGGGCCGTGGACCGCGTGCGTGCGCACCCGCACCGCCGGGTCGAGGCCGGCCGCGGCGACGCAGCGCTCCAGGTCGTGGCGCACGGCCTGCTCGGAGTCCTCCAGAGGAGGGACGTAGCCCGGTTCCCGGGTGGACGGACGCGGCGCGGTGGCCAGGCTCCACGCCCGGAGCACGTGCAGCGGGAGGCCGGTCCGCCCGGCCAGGCCGGCCGCCCACACCAGCGCCTCCTGGGCGCCGGCGGAGCCGTCGTGCCCGACGAGCACCCCTCCGTCGATCGTCACGGACTCGCACACCTCGGCCACCGGCCCGGTCCCTCCTCGCGATCGGCGCCCCGCACCCGCCCGCCGGTCGCGGGCGGCAGCGGCACCGCGGGGGGCAGGGGCGCGGCGCCGTCACACGGGCAACTGCCCGCCGGCCCGCGGAGTTCCACGGGACGGGGGCCACGGACGTCCCGCGGCCCCCGTCGCGTCGTGGGGGGGCTCAGGCGGCCAGGCCGGGGAAGGTCGGCGTCGCCTCCTCGCCGTCCCAGTGCACGCGGAAGGAGAACGCCTCCTCGAGCGCGGCGCGGTACTGCTCGGCCTCGTCCCCGGTGATCCCGCCCGAGGCCAGGACCGTGTCGACGGCCGGGCTCCAGGACTCGACCAGCGCGTCGACGAGGTCCTGCGGGTCGAGGCCGAGGTCCTCGGCGACGGCGGCCAGGTTCTGCCCGGCGTCCATGCGCACGTGCAGCTCGTCGTGGCTGATGGTGAGGACCTCGTCGAGCACGTCCTCGACGGGCTGGTGCCCGCGGTGCAGGCCCAGGCCGGCGTCGCCGTAGGCCTCCTGGACCAGCTCGACCAGCTGCTCCTCGGTGGTGACGGAGGAGACGTCGACGCCGCCGGGGCCACCGCCCTCGGCACCACCGCCCGGGGAGCCGGGATCCGTGCCGGTGCCGGTGCCGGTGTCGGTGTCGGTCGTGCTCGTGCTGCCGGTGCCGCTGCCCGTGGTGGCGGCCTCGGCGGTCGTGCCGCAGGCGGCGGCGACGGGGACGACGGCGGCGAGGAGGACGGCGGCGACGGTCGTGCGGAGCGTCATCGGGGGCTTCTCTCGATCGAGGGGGGAGTCGGTCGGGCTCCACCGTGGGCGGGCCGTCTCCGGGGGACCTGGACGACCGCTGCGAGGACGCTGTGAGAGGGGATGGTTGCCTTCGGTGACGACCCGCCAGCCGACGTGCAGGGACCTCCCAGGGACGCCCGGCACGGTCGGGCGCCGTGGCCTCCCTCCTCCGCCGTCGCACGCTCGCCGCCGGCGCCGTCCTGACCGGGAGCCTCACGGCCGGTCTCGTCCTGCTCACCCCCGCCGTCGCCGGCGCGCACGGCCTGGACAGCAGCACGCTGTCGGTCCGCGTGGGCGAGGACTCGGTGGACGCCACCGTGACCGTCGCGCTCGAGACGCTGGACCGGGCACTGGGCACCGACCACTCGAGCGCCACCGACGTCGGGTCCTACGCCGGGGCGGTCGCCGCGTACGTCGACGAGCACCTGACCGTGACCGGCGCCGACGGGACGGCGTGAGCCGAGACGTACACCGACGTCGTCCGGGAGACGGTCGAGGGCATCGACTCGCTCGGCGTCGAGGTCGCGCTCGACCCCGGCGGCGCCGACCCGTCGGCGTTCACGCTCGCCTACGACGGGATCATCGAGGCCGACCCGGCGCACGAGGCCGTCGTCGTCCTCACCGACGCCGCCGGGGACGTCTCCACCGCCGGCGTTCTCACCGCCTCCGACGGCACCCTGCAGGTGGGGGACGTCGCCTCCCCCGGCCTGGTCGACGTGGTCGGGTACGGCCTGCACCACGTGCTCGAGGGCGCCGACCACCTGCTGTTCCTGCTCACCCTGCTGCTGGTCGCGCCGCTGGTCGCGGTCGGCGGGCGGTGGCGGCGGCGGGAGGGCCCGGTGCCGACGCTGCGCCGGGTGCTCGCGGTCGTCACGGCCTTCACCGTGGGCCACTCGCTGACGCTGGTCGCGTCCGCGCTGGGCTGGGTGTCGGTGCCCGGGGCGCCGGTCGAGGTCCTCATCGCCGTCTCGGTCGGGGTGGCGGCCGTGCACGCGGCCCGGCCGCTGGCCCGCCGCGGGGAGGTGCTGGTCGCCGGCGGCTTCGGGCTGGTGCACGGGCTGGCCTTCGCGGGCATCCTCACCGGCCTCGGCCTGGACGGCTCGGCGTCGGTGCCCGCGCTGCTGGCGTTCAACGCGGGCGTGGAGCTCGCCCAGCTGCTCACCGTGGCGCTGGTCTCCCCGTCGCTGTACGTGGTGTCCCGGACCCGCTGGTACCCGGCGCTGCGCCTGACCGGCGCGGCCGTGGCGCTGGCCGCCGCCACCGGTTGGGCGCTGGACCGGCTCGGCCTGCTCGCGAACCCGCTGGCCGGGGCGGAGGAGGCCGTCGTCGCCCACCCCTGGTCCGCGGTCGCCGGGCTCGCGCTCGTGGCCGCCGGCTGCTGGGCGGCCGACCGCCACCGCCCGGCGGGTCCCGCGGGTCCGGCGCGGGACGTGGTGCCGGTCCCGTCGGCCCGCTGAGGCGCCCGCACCCCCGGTGCGTGGGCGGGCCGCGCCGTGGGTACGCGGGGACCCACACGAAACCGGTACAGCAAGGCCCGACGCCCGGGGACGGGACGCATGGACGGGTCGACGTGGGCGCGGCACCCGCCGCCCGCCCCGAGCACCCGGGCCGCCACGGTGTGGCGCGGGCAGCTGCGCAGTGCCGCCGAGCTGACGCGGATGCGGATGCGGCTGCGCGGGGCGCTCGCCGCCGACGGGCTGCCCGACGCCACCAGGGAGCGGCTGCTGCTCGCGGTCGAGGAGCTGGCGTCCAACGGCCTGCGGCACGGGCGACCACCGGTGACCGTCGCCGTGACCGTCGACGGCGGCTGGCTGGTCGAGGTGTCCGACGCGGCCTGCGACCGCCCGCCGCTCCCGGCGCCGGACCGGGACGCGGCGCGCGGCGGCATGGGGCTGCCGATGGTGGCCCGGCTGTCGGCCGCGCACGGCTGGGAGGCCGCCGGCGACCGGAAGACCGTCTGGGCGTGGCTCGGCTCCCCGCCGCCCCCGGTGCTGCTGCCGCCCGAGCGCGTGCTGCGGGCCACCCAGCGGGCCCGCGACCTCGGCCGGCTCCTCGCCGACACCGACACCCGGATCGCCGCGACCTTCGACCGGCTGACCGCCGAGGCGGTGGAGCGCGGCCGGGCCGACCGCGCCGCCAGCTACCGCACGGTCGCCCGGGTCATCCGGCGCCACGCGGCGCAGGGCCGGCGGGCCGCCCGCCGGCCCTGACCCGCCGCCCGCGCCGACCGCACCGACCGCGCGGTCAGGCCGGCGACGGGCGGCGTTTCTCCGGCTTCGTCCGGGTCTCCGGTGCACTCCGCGGCGCGGGAGGAGCCGGCTCCGCCCAGCTCTCCGCGGCGGTCGGCACCTCCTCGTCCGCGCGGTCCTGCTGCGCGGCGGAGGCCGTGCCGCGCGAGGTCGGCCACTTCAGCTCCAGCTCCAGCTCGATCTCGTCGCCGTCGACCTCCACCTCCAGCTCGCAGCGGAGCCGGTCGCCGACCGACAGCTCGACGGTGCTGGTCCCCAGCCGGACGGCGACCTCGCCGTCGTCGGACTCCAGCCCCTCCGCCAGCGACCGGAGGAGGCGGGCGACCTCCGGGCGGCTGAGCGTCAGTTCCTGCTCGATCTTCACGTCCGCCACGGCCCTCTCCGTCCTCTCGGGCGCGCCGCACGGTGCACCGCACCTGCCGACCACGGTGGCACGGCGGGCCGGCGGCGTCGACGGTCCCGGGACCCGGCATCCGGACGATCCGGTCCCCCATCCCTCCGGGATGAGTCCGGCGTGACGACCGCAGCGGGACCGTGTCGGGCATGGACGCAGCAGTGCGTACGACCCCTCGCAGGAGCGACTCCAGGATCACGGGGTGGCACCGGGACGCGGCGCGCTTCCTCGCCGGCTGCATCGGCACCGGAGCCGTGCTCGGGGCCGCGGTGGCCGCCGTGCGGGCACCGCACGACTGAGGCGGCGGGCGCCGGGGTGGTCCGCCGGCCGGGGTCGTCCCGACGGACGGGATGTCGCCGGACAGGGACCGCAGGGCGGGACGCCGACGCTCGTGCGCGGGCTGCGGGTGCCGGTCAGAGGGGCCGGGCGAGCTCGGCCAGGACCCGTCCGGTCAGGCGTCCCGGGAGCGCCGGGTCGGCGGGTGGGTGCTGCTCCCACTCCCCCAGCCGCACGGAGGTCTCGACGACCAGCCGGCAGCGGTCGAACCGCCGCTCACCGAACCCGAGCAGGACGGCCGGCACGTCGTCGTCCCCGGCCAGCACGTCGGCGAGGACGACGGAGTCCTCGATCGCCAGGCCGACGCCGTAGGCCATCTGCGGCGTGGTGGTGTGGACGGCGTCCCCGATCAGCACCGTCCGGCCGCGGGACCACGGCAGCGGGACGAGCAGCGACTGCAGCGAGCGCACGTCGACGTCGTCCACGCGGTCCGCGACCAGCGGCACCGCGCCGCCGAAGGGACGCAGGCGCTCGCGGAGGGCGGCGGCCAGCCGGTCGGGGTGCGGGCGCTCCGCGCCGCGGTCGGGCTCCAGCAGCCAGACGTAGAGCGAGGAGTCCGACACCGGGACGACGCCGACCTTCCCCCGCTCCGGACCCCCGTCGAGCATCGAGTACCGCGTCACCTCGGGTGGCCGCGGGGCCGGCGCGCGCCAGATCAGCTGCCCGTTCGGCCGGGGGCCGGGCGCGGCCGGCAGGACCAGGGCCCGGGTGCGCGAGTGCAGCCCGTCCGCGCCGACGACCACGTCGACGACCTCGGTCGCACCGTCGGAGAGCCGGACCTCGACCCGGTCCCCCCGGTCCTCGAGGGCGGCCACGGTCGTCGCCGGCCGCAGGTCCGTGCCCGAGGCGGTCACCGCGGCGAGCAGGACCTCGCCGAGCGCCGCCCGCGAGATGGCCACCGAGGCCGGGCGCCCCTCGAGCAGGGACGGCGGCCTCAGCACCGTCCGCACCGTGCCGCTCGCGTCGCACAGGTCGAGCTCCTCGTGCGCGCGGCCGCGCTCGAGGCAGGCCTCGAGCAGCCCGAGGGAGTCCAGCGCCCGCAGCGGCGCGCTCTGCAGGAGCAGCCCCGGACCCGACGGGCGGATCACCGGGTGCGCCTCCACCAGCACCACGTCGGCGCCCCGGCCGGCCAGGGCGACCGCGGCCGTGCACCCGGCCGGTCCGGCGCCGACGACCAGGGCCCTCACGTCGCCGCCTGCAGTCGCGGCGCCGCGGTCCGGGGCGATCCGGCGCCCAGCCACAGCGGCATCACCGACGGCCGGAACAGCGCGTCGACGACGAGCAGCGCGCCGCCGGTCGTCCCCTCGCGCGGGTCGAGGGAGGAGGTGCGGACGGTCAGGGCGCGGGCGGCCAGCTCGATGGCGCCGTCGTACACCGCGCGCTCGAACTCCGCGAAGAACTGCGGACCGGACCGCAGCACGCCACCGCCGAGGACGAGGGTGCCCGGGTTGGCGAAGTTCACGATGCCGGCCACCGCGGTGCCGGTGACGCGCCCCGCCCGGGCCACCGCGGCCCGGGCGGCCTCGTCGCCGGCGGCGGTGGCGGCACCGATGTCCTCCCCGGTGATCCGCCCGGTGCGCGCCAGGCACTCGGCCAGCACCGGGCTGCGGCCGGCCCGCGCCTCCCCGGTCAGCCGCCGGACCAGCGCCCAGCCGCCGGCGACCGCCTCCAGGCACCCGGTCTTCCCGCACCGGCAGACCGCGGACGGGTCGTCGGTCACCCGCACGTGGCCGATGTCGCCGGCGGCACCGCTGTCCCCCCGGTGCAGCCGCCCACCCGTGACCAGGGCACTGCCGATGCCGGTGGCCACCTTGACGAACAGCAGGTCGCGGCGCTCGCGGGGTGTGCCGCGTTCCCACTCCCCCAGCGCCATGAGGTTGACCTGATTGTCGACCCAGACCGGCGCGTCGTACCGGACGCCGAACCGGGTCCGGACGTCGGCGCCGTCCCAGCCCGGCATCATCGGCGGGGCGATGACCCGGCCGGTCGCGACGTCGACCGGCCCGGGGAGGCCGACGGCCACCCCCCACACCAGCCGCTGCGGCACCGCGGCCAGCAGGTCCCCGAACAGCGCCTCGACCCGGGACAGGACGCGCTCGGGTCCGTCGCGGACGTCGATCCGCTCGAACCGGTGGGCGAGTCCGGTGCCGGCGAGGTCGCTGACCGCCGCGTGCAGGGACACCGCCCCCAGGGACGCCGAGAGCACCAGGCCGGCCTCGGTGCGCAGCCGCACCGCCCGTGACGGGCGGCCCCGGCTGCCGGTGGCGAGGGGGTCGACCTCCGCGAGCACGCCGAGGTCGACCCCCTCGCGCAGCCGGTCGTTGACGACGGTCCGGCCCAGCCCGGTCACCGCCTCGAGCTCCGGCCGGGTGACCGCGACGCCGGTGCGGACGAGGTCGACGATCTGCGCGAGGACGAGGACGTCGCGCGCCGACGGCGGCCGGGTCACGGGCCCTCCTGGAGGGGGACGACGGGTCAGTGGCGGGCGGCGGCCGCGGCCGCGGGGGTGGCCCGGTCGAACCGCGACGGGTCACCGGCGTAGTAGGGCCACACCCGCCACCGCGCCGCGCCGGTCCGCTCGGGCGGTCCGAGTGTGACCTGCCCGGTGGCCGCCCACTCGGCGCCGCGCACGAGCAGCGTCATGAAGGGGACCTTGCGGAAGGTGTCCCAGTCGTGCCCGAGGACGATGCTCACGCTCCGCCCCGCACCCCACTCGTTGGCCCACGCCAGGGGCTGGTCGGTGTCCATGCCGGGCAGGTCCTCGATCCCGCCGGGCGGGATGTCCACCGGGGTGTGCGCGTTCGGCCAGCCGGCCCGCCGGTAGGTCGCCACGTCGTCGAACACGGTGAGCAGGACCGTCGCCGACGGGTCCATCCGCGCGCCGGTCAGCACGTCGTCGTTGACCACGGACCACTCCGCGGGCAGGCCCTCGGTGATGGCGTGGCGCGGCTCCGGGAACCGGACGGTCACCTCCGCCTGGGGGCGGGGGCGCAGGCCCGTGGTCCTGCTGAGCGTGGCCCCCCGCATCCGGTCGAACTCCTCGGGCCAGCCCCACTCCGGCTCCTGCACGGAGGAGCCGTGGAACCACAGCACCCCGCGGCCCTCGTCGCGGACGAAGCGGATCAGCGCCTGCTCGGTGGTGTCCCCGAGCCGCTCGGCCGGCGAGTGGTAGTCGTCGCGGCCCTCGTACACGACCAGGACGACGTCGAAGCGGTCGAGCAGTTCGTCGCCGACGCCGCGGAACTCCTCGAGCACCCGGACGCGGAACCGGCCGGTCGACTCCAGCAGCGCCGTCAGCATGCCGGTGTGGTGCCGGAAGCTGCGGTGCTCGTTGTCGTGCTCGACGGTGACCCGGCCGGTCGCGATGAGGACGTCGAGCTTGTCCCCGCTCACGCCTGCGCCGCGACCGACCGGATGTACTCGACCGACCTCGTGGTCTCGACGGTCGGGAAGTACTCGAGACCGATCGGGCCGTCGTAACCGGAGGCGCGCAGGACGGCCAGCTGGGCGGGCCAGTCGACGGCGCCGCTGCCGGGCTCGCCCCGGCCCGGCGCGTCGGCGAGCTGCACGTACTTGACGTGGCCCGCGGCGTTCGCCAGCTCGGTCGCCGGGTCCTCGCCCTGGGCGATCGAGTGGTAGAGGTCGTAGAGGATCCCGAACCGGTCGCTGCCGATGGCGCGAGCGACGTGCACGGCGTCCTCGGTGCGGTCGGTGAGCGCGCCCGGGTGGTCCACCCGGGAGTTGACCGGCTCGAGGACGAAGTCGACACCCGAGTCGCTGTGCCGCTCCACCGCCTCCCCGTACATGTCGATGATCACCTGGTGGTTCCGCTGCCGGTTCATGCCCGGGAAACCCACGCCCGAGGCGAGCACCACGCGCGGGCAGCCGAGGAGCTTCGCGTGCTCGACGGCGACGTCCAGTCCCTCGTGGGCCGGCGCGAGGTCGGTGCCCGGGAAGGTGAAGCCCATCCGCGGGCCGGCGAGCAGCGAGGTCAGCTGCACGCCGGTGTCGGCCAGCGCCTTGCTCAGCGAGTCGAGGTCCTTGTCGGTGGAGAACCACATCTCGACGGCGTCGAACCCGGCGGCCGCGGCGGCGCGGACCCGGTCGCCGGCGTCGGCACCGGCCTCGGTGAAGAGCAGTTCGATGTTGGCGGAGAGCTGGTACACGTCAGGAGTCCTTCTCGGAGAGGGCGGCCGTGATCGACCGGCGGATGAGGTCGTGCTGCTTGCGGACGAGGTCGACCGGGTCGGCCTCGTCGAGGTCGGCGAAGGCGTGGCCCTCCCACTCGCTGGAGAAGAAGCCCGAGTACCCGCCGCGGACGAACTCGCGCACGATCGCCGGGTAGTCGATGGCCGGCTCGTCGCCGTGCTCGTCGATGTCGTAGAACTTGGCGTGCACGTGCGTGATCTGCGGCATGATGTCGGCCCACTCGGCGGGGTCGACGTGTCCGTGCATGTTGAACGCCAGCCGGGCGAAGGAGCCGAGCGACTCCGGGGCGGTGCCGCGGGAGTGCAGGTACTCGACGAACTCCCCGTGGCGGGCGTCGATGTCCGCGTCGGTGGCCCAGATCCGCTGCAGCTCGTCGAGGTCCTGCTGCGCCAGGCCCATCCTCCCGAGCTTGCGCAGGATCGTCGGCGACATGGCGCGCATGGTGGAGCTGAAGTCGGCGACGAAGCCCAGCCGCTCCGAGCCGATCTCCGCGTACGTCTCGCGGATCTCCAGGACCTTCGGCGAGTTCGGCCCGAGCGGGGCGTGCAGCTCCCAGCCCATGGTGAGGTCGAGCTCCTCGGCCACCGGCAGCAGCCGGCGGATGAGCTCCGGCTTCGCGCTCTGGATGCGCACCAGCGGGAAGCCGAGCGCGTGCGCGCTGCGGAACTGGGCGACGGTGAACTCGAACTCCTCGTCCGGCGTCATGTCCCGGTCGCGGCGGCGGCCCGTGTCGAGGTTGCAGCCGAACGAGCTGGGCAGGAAGCCGTGCCGGTCGAACGCGTCCCGCCAGTCCCGGACGAACTCCGGCGTCACCTCCGGGTAGGTGCGGATCGTCTGGGAGGCGACGATCTCGATCCCGGGGCCGATGCCCGCGGCGTCGACGACGTCGAGCAGGCCGGCCAGGTCGTAGCGGCCGGCGGCCCACTCGCCGGTCAGCGAGTAGAGCGTGAGCCCGAGCGTGATGCCGCTGCCCGGCACGGCGGGCTCCGCGGCACGCGCGGGAGCGGTGGCGGTCATCGGGCGGCTCCGTGCGCGGTCAGGGAACGGCGGTCGCGGGCGTGGTTGGTGACGTACGTCGTCGGCGCGATCTGCATGTAGGGCAGCCGCAGGTCGACGGTCACCTCGACGTCGACCTCCTGCCCCTCGGCCGGCGGCTCGTCGAGCGGGACGACGACCACGAGCCGGTCCTGGACGAACCAGAGGACGTCCCACTGCTCCCGGAGCTCGCCGACCCCGAAGACCCGCTCCCCCAGCTCGACCCGCAGGTCGTCCTCCGGGACCGCGCGGCCCTCGACGGAGACCGCGATGTCGCTGACGCTGGACAGCCAGAGGCTGCGGTACCAGGGCAGGGTGAGCGCGATGCCGAGGCCCTCCGGCCGCCGGACCAGGCTGTCGGCGGTGAGGACGGTGTCGCCGGTGGCCATCAGGAGACCCCCTCCGGTGTGGCGCCCTCCACGAGCGGCCGCAGCTCGCGCTGCACGAGGTAGCCGGCGAGCAGGGCGCTCGCGGCCGGGTGCGGGCTCTGGTCGCTCTCCACGACGATCCAGCCGGAGTACCGCGCCGCCAGGAGCGCGCGGGTGACCGCGGCGAAGTCGACGAGGCCGCCGTCCACGCCCGGCTCCCCGAACCAGCGGGGCACCTCGCGGACGCCGCCGCGGGCCCGGACCGTGTACTCGGCGGCCGGCTGCAGGTACTCCTCCTCGGCGTCGACGGCGAGGGCGTCCTTGAACTGGACGTGCCGGATCCGGTCGCCGTGCTGCTCGATCACCCGGACCGAGTCCACCCCGGCGACGGCGTCCTCGCCGGTGTCCACGGCGAGGCCGACCAGGTCGGGGTCGGTGCGTGCCAGCAGCCGCTCGAGGGCGTCGCCGCGGCGCAGCGCGGACAGGAAGTCCACGTGCAGCGCCGTCTCGACGCCGTGCTGCCGGGTGGTCCGGGCGACCCGCTCCCAGCAGGCGGCCAGCCGGCCGATCGCGTCGTCGTCGAGGGGCTCCGCCGCCCCGGCCGACGGTGCCGGCCGGACGAGCAGGACCGATCCGCCGAGCTCGGCGAGGGCCGCGGCGAACTCGCCCGCCCGCTCGGCCAGGGCGGGGGCGTCGTCCGCCGACAGCGGCGACAGCGGGCCGGTCAGGTGCTCCGTCGAGCGCTGCATGGGGTCCCACGCCCAGCTGGAGACGCAGTCGACGGCGCAGTCGGCGAGGAAGGCGCGGAAGCCGGCGAGGGAACCGAAGTTCGCCTCCAGCTGCTGCGGGTTGCCCAGCGGCTCCCAGCGGCCGCTGCCCGAGGTGAGCTCGACGCCCTCGAACCCGGCGATCGAGAGGGTCTTCAGCGCCCGCTCGTGCTGCTCGCGGCGGACGAAGTCGTCGAACTGGGGCTTCCACTGGTTGATCGCGTAGGACCACCGGACGCCGCTCACCGGTAGATCTCCTCGAGGACGTTCTTCGCGTACCAGCGGGAGATCGCGGTGCTCTCGGAGTAGTCGCCGCCCTCCTTGTTGGCCTTGTCGTGCTCGACGGAGATCCAGCCGCGGTACCCGTTGTCCCGGACCGCGGTCATCATCGCCTCGAAGTCGACGAGCCCGTGCGGGGTGCCCATCTCGTAGAACCACTTCCCGGTGGTCGGCGCCATGATCTCGGAGTCCGGCCGGTGCCGGTGGTCGTCCCCGGTCGCGACGTTGCGGGTGTCCTTGAAGTGGAAGCCGCTGACCCGGTGCGCGTGCCGCCGGTACAGGGCCACCGGGTCGACGCCGGCGATGCAGTGCTGCGCGGTGTCGACGAACAGCGACACGTACCGCGGGTCGGTGTGCTCGTAGAACAGCTCGATGTCCGGCTCGCTCTGGATGCCGCAGAAGAACTCGTGGTGGCAGGTGAGCCGGACGCCGTGGCTCGCGGTGATCTCGCCGACCTTGTTCCACAGCTCCGCGGTGGTCTTGATCTTGTCCGCGGTGACCGGCTCCATGTCGTAGTACAGCGTCGCCGGCATCACGATGATGTTGTCGAGCCGGATCTCCGACCAGCGGCCCATGGTCACCCGGAAGTCCTCGAGGATGTTCCCGTGGGTCTCCGGCAGGTGGGGCGCGTAGTTCCGCAGGTCGTAGTCGGCGGCGTGGAAGGTGTTGACGATCCGCTCCAGGCCGTGGTCCTGCACCATCTCCTGGTACTTCGCGGGACCGCCGTAGTCGCCGAGGATCTGCCAGATGCGGAAGTCGAAGGTGTCGATGGCGTCGAAGCCGGTCGCCTTCACCTGCTTGAGGAACGCCGACATCGTCCTGTGCGAGTGCCACTGGTCGACCGGCCCCGAGGGCCCGTTGCTGCGCCAGTGGTCCATGTAGCTCCACTTGACGCGCCGCTCGCCGGCGTCCGTCCCGGGTGCGCTCATCGCTTGACCACCCCCAGCTCGTGCTGCAGGTACCAGCTGTTGAGCATCGCCAGCTCGGCCGGGTTGCCGCCGTGGTCGCTCTCGACGACGACCCAGCCGGGGAAGTCCCGCTCGCGCAGGGCCGCGACGAAGCCGGGGACGTCGACCAGCCCGCCCTCGGTGCCCAGCTCGAAGAACCAGCGCTCGATCCGCCGTCCGGCGCCGCCCTTGAGCATCGTGCTCTCGGCCCCGGGCATGAGGTGCTCCTCGCCGGTGTCGGCGTAGCGGGTGTCCTTGAGGTGCACGTGGGTCACCCGGTCGGCGTGCTCGCGGTAGAAGGCGACCGGGTCGATGCCGCCGATCGTGAACTCGGCGGTGTCCAGGGCGAGGCCGACGGCGGCCGGGTCGGTCGCGTCGAGCAGCGCCGTCAGCTCGTCGGCGGTGTGCACGGCGCCCAGGCAGTCGTAGTGCAGCGCCAGGCCCAGGCCGGCCGCGGACGTCAGCTCGCCGATCCGGTTCCAGACGTCGCCGACGACCTTGATCCCGTCGGCGCCGAGCGGCGGGCTCATCCAGGCCGAGCCGACCGGGCGGACGACGAGCTGCTCCGCGCCGACGCCGGCGAGGAAGTCCACGAACGGCCTCGCCCACTCGACGATCGCGTCGTGGTCGTCCGGGTCCGCCGTCGAGCGGAAGGCGTACCCCTCCTCCTCCTCCGCGGGCGCCTGCGGGTCCCAGAACATGCTGGAGACGCCCCGCACCTCCGCCCGGCGCAGGAAGTCCAGGAAGCCGGCGTGGCTGCCGTGGTTGAGCAGGATGACCTCGGGGCGGCTGATGTTGTCCCAGCGGCCGGTGCCCGACGCCAGCTCGACGTGGTCGAACCCGCAGGCGGAGACGGTCTTCAGCGCGCGCTGCTGGTCCTCGTGCCGGACGAAGACGTCCAGCCGGACGTTCCACTGGTTGAGGGCGTAGGCCCAGCGCAGGGTGTCCCTCATCGCGCGCTCTCCAGTCCGCGGCGCGCCTCGGCCTCGGCCTCGGCGAGCACGTTGTCGATGTACCACTTGGCCACGGCGGTGGCCTCGGCGTAGCTGCCGCCGCCGAGCTCGGCCTTGTCGTGCTCGACGGTCAGCCAGCCGTCGTAGCCGGAGGTGACGATCTCCTTCATGAGCGTCGGGAAGTCGACCAGGCCGCCCTCGCCCATCTCGTAGAACCACCGGGTCACGTGCGGCGCCATGAGCTCCGGGTCCGGCGGCGTGCGGTAGGCCTCGTGCTCGTCGACGTTCCTGGTGTCCTTGAAGTGGAACCCGGTGCAGCGGTCCCGGTAGTCGCGGAACAGCTGGATCGGGTCGACGCCGGCGATCGTGTGCTGGGCGGTGTCGCAGAAGAAGAAGACGTACTCCGGGTCGGTGTACTCGAAGAACAGCTCGAGCTGCGGGCGGGTGCGGATGGCGCCCCAGAACTCGAAGTGGCAGGTGGTCTTCATCCCGTGCTCGAGGGTCAGCCTGCCGACCCGGTTCCACAGGTCCGCGACGACCTTGATCGTGTCGTCGGTGACCGGTTCGGTCTGCCAGTGGGTGGACGTCGGCATGACGATGAAGTTCTCGACGCCGGTCAGGCCCTCGCAGGTGCGCAGGGTGTTCGTGCAGTCGGCGACGATCCGGTCGTGCGTCTCCCGGACGTGGGGCGCGGTGTACCTCGTGGCCGACGGGTAGGCGGAGAAGATCCCGGTGATCTTCTCGAACCCGTTGTCCTGCAGGAACCGCTCGAAGCCCGGCACCGAGCCGTACATCCCGGCGAGCGCGTGCAGGTAGAAGAAGAAGGTGTCGAAGCCCGTGAAGCCCAGGGCGGACAGCTGCTTGACGTACCGGTCCATGTAGGCGCGGTTGAACGACGGGGGCTGCGGCCCCTGCGGCGTCTCCGTCACCCAGTGGTCCATGTAGGACCACTTGGTCCATGCCACGGTCGGTTCCCCTCTGCCGGAGCCCGGCGGGTCATTTATGCATGTTCCGTACAGAAATCGTGGCGACCGGTGACCTGCGGCACAAGCTCATCCGGTCGATGCCCGGCATCAGCCGGGCTGATGCCGCCCCCCGCGCCGGCCCGGCAGCGCCAGGCCGAGGAGGCAGGCGGCCAGCAGCAGGACGGTGCCGCCGAGCAGGCCGGCGGCGAACCCGCCGGTCAGGGCGGCCTCCCCGGGGTCACCGGCCGACGCCGTCCGCGCGGTCGCCAGCGCCACCAGGGCGGCGAGCCCCACGGCGCTGCCCACCTGCTTGGCCGTCGTGAGCAGGCCCGAGGCCAGGCCCGCCCGGTCGCTCCCCAGGCCGGAGGTGGCCGTCACGGTGAGCGGCAGCCCGGCGACGCCGAAGCCGGTCATCGCCAGCACCAGCGGCACGAGGACGTCCCGGGAATAGGAGCCCTCGACGTCGATGGCCGACAGCCAGACGAGCGCGGCCGCGCTCAGCAGCGTCCCCAGGAGGAACACGCCCCGCGGGCCCAGCGGGTCCAGCAGGCGGGGGGCCAGCTGCGCGCCGAGCGCGATGCCCACCGCACTCGGTGCCAGCGCGAGCCCGGCCGTCAGCGGGTCCAGGTCCCGGACCTGCTGCAGGTACAGGACAAGGAAGAACATCATCGCCGGGAGGACGCCGCCGGTCAGCGCCGCCAGGCCGTTGGCCACCGACACCGGCCGGACGCGCAGGACCGACAGCGGGACCACCGGCTGCGGCACCCGGCGTTCCACCACCACGAAGGCCGCCAGCGCGGCGACCGCACCGCCGAGGCAGGCCAGGGCCGGTCCCGACAGCCAGCCCCGCTCCTCCCCGAGGATCACCGCGGCGACGAGCAGGGCGGTCCCGGCCGTCACCGACACCGACCCCGGCAGGTCCAGGCGCCCCCGGGTGTGCCCGGGCGGCCGGCCGGCCAGCGCGCCGGCCGCCGCGACGACGAGCAGCGCCCCCAGGGGGACGTTGACGAACAGCACCCACCGCCAGCTCAGCAGGCCCGTGAGCACGCCGCCGATGACGCCCCCCAGACCGCCACCGGCGGCGGCCGCCGCGGTGAGCAGTCCGAGCGCCCGCGCCTTGGCCCGCGGGTCGGGGAACCCGGTGGTCACCAGGCTCAGCGTCGTCGGCACCAGGACCGCGCCACCCACGCCCTGCACGAAGCGCGCCGCCACCAGCTGCCAGCCCTCCTGGGCCAGACCACCGGCCAGGCTGGCCACGGAGAAGATCGCCAGCCCGGCGAGGAAGGCCCGCCGACGGCCCCAGAGGTCGCCGACCCGGCCGCCGAGCAGGAGGAAGCCGGCGAAGGTGAGCGTGTAGCTGCTCACCACCCACTGCAGGCCGGTGGCCGAGAGGCCGAGGCTCTCCTGCATCGGCGGGAGCGCGACGTTGACGATCGAGGTGTCGAGCACACAGATGAACTGCGCCGCGCACGCCACCGCGAGGACCAGCCCGGGTCGCCGGACCTCGCCGGCGCGCGCGACGCCGGGAGCGGGGGACGCCGCGGGGGCGTCCACCTGCTCCGGGGTCGCGGCGCCCACTACTTGAACGTGTCCTCGAACTCGGTGTACGGCGCCGGCGGCACCGGGTCGAGCGTCTGCGCCCGGTCGTTGGCGTACGGGTGGTAGACGGTCTCCACCGGCTCGTCGACCGGCGGCAGGAAGACGGGGACGCCGTCGTCGCCGAACCAGGCGAGCTGCGAGTCGTGGCTCTCCTGGTTGTCCTTGGCGAAGGAGATCCAGTCCCGGTTGAACGGCGCCCGGGCGACCTCGTAGCAGCGGAAGTGCCAGATCCGCCACTCGCCGTCCTGCTTGACGAAGTCGACGCCGTACTTGCACCACACCCAGTGCGCCCACACCGGCTTGCCGTCGACCTCCCCGCCGGAGAAGACCCACGGCGGGACGCTCTCGGCGACCTCCGGGTCCATGAGCCCGGACTCCAGGCCGGCCATGATCCAGATGCCCTTGGCGGTCTGCCCGTCGGCGCCGACCTCGATGACCGGGGTGGTCGCGTAGTGGAACAGCAGCTTGCCGACCGGGCGCGGGCGGCCGCGGTGGTAGGCGGTCACCGACTCGTAGGTCGTGTAGCGGCCGACGTTGTTGTAGCGGGACCACATGCCGGGGGTGCCCGGCTTCGCCCAGAGCTCGGCGATGATCCGCTCGTCCTCGTAGGCGTTGTGGTAGTGCATGTAGCGGTTGAAGACGTTGTCCACCGCGCCGCGGTCGGCGGCGCGGGTGGCCTCCCGCCGTGTCTGCTCCAGCTGCTCCTGCAGCTCGTCGACGCGTCGGGCGAGTGCCTCGACGGAGGTCTCCGTGGTCGTCATGCCGGCTCCTGTCCTGGGGGGTCGTCGGGGTCGTCGGGGTCGTCGGGGGTGCCGCTACTCGCTCGCCGCGCCCGCCACCGCCGGCTCGCCGGCGAGGTCGGCCGCGAGCGCCCGGGCGGCCCGGATGGCGAGGGCCACGCTGGTGAGCGTCGGGTTGCACGAGTTGGCGGTCGGGATGAGCCCGTTGCCGGCGAGCACCAGGCCGGGCACGCCCCACACGCGGGAGAAGGGGTCGCAGACGCTGGTGCCGTCGTCGGCCGGTCCCGTGCGGACGGTGCCCATGTAGTGCAGGGAGCTGCCGGCGGGCATGACCTTCGGCATCCCGTCGACGAACTCCCCGAGCGCGGCGGCCGCGCGGGCCTGGTGCACGCGGGCGCGGGCGAACTCGGCCTCCTCGCGCTCGGTTAGCTCGTAGGCGATCCGGATGCCCGGCAGGCCGTGCTCGTCGGGCCGGTCGTCCTCGAAGGTCAGCCGGTCCTCGGGGCGGGGCCACTTGCGGATGCCCCAGCCCATGCCGACGTAGCCGGCGGGGTTGTCCCGGAACCGGCTGCCCTCGGGCAGCGGCGCCGGCGACACCGGGTTCCACATCAGCTGGGCGTGGTACGGGTGCCGCTCCTCGTCGAAGCCGACGGACACGATCGCCCGGATCGGGTCGACCGGGGCCGTCGGGTCCTCCCGCTCGGGCAGCAGGTCCGGCCGCACGGCCACCACGCCGAACAGCAGCGGGTGCTCGGTCAGGTACCGGCCGAGCGCGGCGGGCCGGATGCCGGAGGCCCACAGCAGCTGCGGCGTGCGCAGGGCGTCGGCGGCGACGACGACCGCGTCGGCGCGCACCTCCTCCTCGGTGCCGGTGCGCAGGTCGCGCAGCACCGCGCCCACCACCCGGTCCCCCTCGCTGACCAGCCGGACGCAGAGGGTCTCCGCGCGCAGGGTGAAGCGGTCGTCGGCCGGGACGCCGTCGAGGACGACGTCGGTGCCGCTCCAGCGCAGGGAGCCGTCCGGCCGCGGGTCGGCGGCCACCGGCAGCGGACGGACGGTGATGCCGTCGGGGGCGAACTCGGCGCGGACCGTCTCGAGGATCGCGGTCGCCTGCGGCGAGCCCGCGAAGTCCGGACGGTGGACGTGCAGCAGCTCCTCGGCCTCGGTGACCAGTTCCTCCCACTCGGCCGCGTCGAGGAACGGGATCCGCTCGCTGCCCACCGGTCGCGGCGTGGCGCAGGTCCAGTGGACGCCCTGGCCGCCGACGCAGGTGGCGCCGGCCGCCGCGGGCATGCCCGGTGAGCCGTCGGCGGCGCGGCCGATGAGGTGGGTGCCCTGCCGGGCGGTGATCGTCCCCTCGACGACGACGCCGCCGGGGATGCCCGACACGCCGCTCTCGCTGGACCGCCCCTGGGAGGCGAGCCGCGCCGCCGCCTGCTCCTCCGGGTCGGGGATGTTCTTGACGTTCATGCCGGCCGGGCGGCTGACGAGCGGCCCGGCCTCGACCATGAGCACCGAGACGTCGGTCAGCTGCTCGAGCAGCACCCGGGCGTGGGTGGCGCCGGTCGGCCCACTGCCGACGATCAGGATGCGGGCGGTCATGCGTGCGCCTCCTCGGCGACGGGGGTCGTGGCCGGCCGAGCGGCCGGCTGCGCGGCCAGCTGCGCGGCCACGGCCCGGGCGGTGAGCACGCCGAACGCGACGGCGGTGAGGGTGGGGTTGCAGGCGGTCGCGGTGGGGATGACGTTGTTGCCGCCGACGTAGAGGTTGGCGGTGCCCCAGACGCGGCCGGTCGGGTCGCAGACGCTGGTGCCGTCGTCGGTGCGGCCCATCCGGGTCGTGCCGAGGTAGTGCAGCGAGCTGCCCCGGGGCATGACGAACGGCTCCCCGAGCGGGCGGCCCAGGGCCCGTGCCGCCGAGGCGACCTCCTCGACGGCCGCGGCGACGGAGGCGCGGTCGGCCTCGCTGAGGGCGTAGTCGATGCGGATGGCCGGCAGCCCGTGCGGGTCGAGGTCGCCCTCGTCGAACCGGACGCGGTTGTCCGGCGAGAGCTCCTTGCGGCAGAACCAGCCCAGCCCCACCACCTGGCCGCGCCGGACGGTGAGGCCGGGGTCCAGCGGCACCGGCGAGGCGTCCATCTGCATGACCTGGCCGTGGAACGGCCGGTCGGCGGCGTAGGGCACCCAGGAGACACCGGAGACCGGGACGATCGCCCCGCCGCCCGGCGCGGCGGCGGCGGTGACCGGGAGGTCCGCGTCGACGGGGGCGTCCGCGCGGACGTACCGCTCGTCGAGCAGGGAGGCGGCCATCACCTGCGGGTGCTCGGTGAGGTACCGGCCGAGCGCCCGCGGCCGGATGCCCGAGGCCCACAGCAGCTGCGGCGTGCGGAAGGCGTCGGCGGCGACGACGACGGCGCGGGCGGGGATCGTGTACCGCTCCCCCGACGCCAGGTCGACCGCCTCCACGCCGGTCACCCGGTCGCCGTCCAGCAGGACGCGCCGGGCCAGGGTGCCGGTGCGCAGCTCCACGCCCGGCCGGTCCCACAGGTCCCCCGCGATGATCGCCGGGCCGGTCCAGTGCAGCGAGCCGTCCTCGCCGACCGTGACCGCCACCGGCATCGCGCCGACCGGCCGGCGGTGCGGCCGGTCGAACAGCTCGCCCAGGACCCGCTGCACCGCGCCGGTCAGCGGCGCCCGGTCGAAGGCGTGCGTCGTCACCGCCAGCAGCGCCTCGGCGCGGGTCAGCGCCTCGTCCAGCACGTCGGGGTCCACGCAGTCGGGCACCTCGTCGTCGACCGGCCGCGGGCAGGCCGCGGTCCAGTGCGCGCCCATCCCGCCGACGTTGGTCGAGATCGCCGCGTTGGGCATGTCCGGAGCGCCGACCAGGGCGGTGCCCGGCCGGGCCGGCGTGCCGCCCGGCAGCGGCCCGGGCCCCGTCGCCAGCGCCGCGAGGGCGGCGTCGCGGGCCTCGACGTCGGCGATGTTCTTCACGTGGCCGCCGGCCGGGTCACCGAGCGCCTGCCCGGCCTCGAGCACCAGGACGCGCAGGCCGGATCCGGTGTCGGCCAGCTCCCGCGCGACGGCGGTGCCGACCGGCCCGGAACCGACGACGACGACGTCGACGTCGTGGGACGTGCTCATCGGGCGGCCACCGCGGGTTCGGCCTCGAGCAGCCGCTTGAGCATGTCGTGCTGCGCGCGGACCTGGTCGAAGGCGCTGTACCGGTCGCTGTAGGCGTGGGCCTCGTACTCGCTGGAGACGAAGCCGTCGTAGCCCTGCTCGCGCAGGACGCGCGCGACGGCCGGCCAGTCGATCGACGGGTCGGTGAGGCCGTCGGGGCCCTCGACGATCCCGTAGAACTTGCCGTGCACGTGGACGACGTGGGGGAAGAAGTCGGCCCACCGCTCGGGCGCCATGCGCCCGTGCATGGTGAACAGCATCTTGAGGTTGCCGATCTGGGGCGGCGTGGCGCCGGCCTCGGCCGCCCGCCGCTCCAGCTCCGGGAACTTCGCCATGGTCGGGCCGGGCTCGGCCCACAGCTCCTTGGTGAGCGCGGTGAGCTCCGGGGCGATGCCGGCGGCCCGGTGGGCGTCGTCGACGGCGTCCGGGACCGCCCGCATGCTCGCGCTCATGTCCGGGATGAAGCCCAGCCACGGGGTGTCCAGCCGGGTGAACAGCTCCTTGAGCGCGGCGACCGGCGGGGCGTCGAGCGTCAGCGGGGCGTGGATCTCCACGCCGACCTTGACGCCGAGCTCCTCGGCCAGCGGCAGCAGCCGCTCGAGGATCGCCGGGCCGGTCTCGATGCCGACGCGCGCGACGGGGAAACCGAGCGCGGCCGCCCCGCGCAGCTGCACGGCGACGTACTCGTGGGACTCGTCGTCGGACAGCAGCCGGCCCGGGTACAGGCCCAGGTCGTTGTTGATCGCCAGGCACGACGGCGTGAGCCCCGAGGACTCGAGAACCCCGCGGACCTCCCGCTCCTGGTCCCCGGACAGCCGGGGCCAGCCGCGCAGGCTCTGGAAGGCGACCATCTCCAAGCCGGGGCCGAGGTCGCGGGCGGCCACCTCGCGGACGAGCGAGGCGAAGTCCCCGCCGGGACGGCGCTGCTCGAGGGTGAGGCTGAACAGGGTGGTGCCGAGGCGGGGCAGCCCCGGCGCGGTGTCCGTCACGAGCGTGCTCCCGCCGCGGTCAGGGTCTTGTCGGTGGCGCTGGGTGCCACCAGGGGCACCCGGTCCGGGCCGGTGAGGATGTAGGGGATCGACAGGCCCAGCAGCAGCTGGACCCGGTGCTCGCGGCCGGGCGCCGTCTCGACCGGCGTGTGCAGCACCAGCGGGTCGGTGGTGAACCAGTACTCGTCGCCGGCCCCGGCCACCTCCGACAGCGGGTGGCGGGTGCCGTTGACGGTGACCGACAGCTCGGCGGGGTCGATCCGGCGGCCGTCGACGGTGAGGTCGACGCGGGCCAGCGAGGGCAGCGGCAGGGCGCGGTACCAGTGCGAGTAGACGGCGATGTCCAGGCCGTCGGGGGTGGCGGTGAGCGAGTCGGCGCGCACCACCTGGTCGTCGAGGGGTCCCATGTCCGTTCCTCTCAGGCGGCCAGCGTCAGGCGCTTGCTGTCGCGGCCGCCGCCCGGCACCGGCATGTACGAGATGCGCAGGCGCACCGCGACGGCGACCTCGTGCTCCCCGGGCGTCAGCGGCTCGTCGGTCTCGAAGGTGAGCCGGGCCCGCTCCCCCATCTCCCACCGGTCGTCGGTGGTCTGCGGCAGCTGGTCGAACGTGTAGGTGTTGCCGTGCACGGTGAAGGTGGTGCGCGCCGGCGGCACGGGCCGGCCGTCGAGGACGAGGTCGACGGCCTCGACCATCGACAGCGCCAGGCCGCGGTAGTACGGCATCCGCACCTCCACGACGCCGCCGGTGCGGCCGTCGTCGAGGGCGCGGAAGCCCTCCTCGCAGACGATGTACCTGTCGAACATCAGGCGTCCTCTCCGGTGGTCTCGCCGAGCAGGCGGGCGAACATGGCGTGCTGGCGGCGGACCTGCTCGACGCTGTCCACGGGGTGCACGTCCTGGATGTGGCGGTTGCCCTCGTACTCGCTGGACAGGTGGCCGTCGAAGCCGCCCTCGACCAGCACCGGGACGATCCGGTCGTAGGGGATCGAGTACTCGACCCCGTCCTCGGTCATCTCGTAGAACTTCGCCTGGATGTGCCCGATGAGGGGCATGTGCTCGAGCATCGCCTTGGGCTCGCTCCAGATGTAGTGCGTCGCCTGACGGGCCAGGCCGAAGTCGACCGGGCCGCCGCCGCGGTAGTTGACGATGTCCATCAGGGCGTGGGTGTCGCCGTGGTCGTCGTAGGTCTCGACGATCAGGTCGACCAGCCCCGGCTCGGCGCCGTCCCGCAGCGCCCGCTCGCTGACCACGCGCGGGAACCGCTCGACGTAGACGCCCATGTCCGGCATCAGCCCCAGCGCGGGCGACCCCGTGCGGTACATGACCTCGAGGTGCTCGAGGATCCACGGGTGCTCGTAGTGGAAGGGCGCGTGCACCTCGAGCAGCAGCCGGACGCCCTGCTCCTCGGCGTAGGGCGCCGCCTCCTCCATGACCTCCGGCGGCGTGTTGATGATCGCCCGGACGACGGTCGCGCCGAGCCGGACGGCGATGTCGACGTCGCGGCAGATCGAGGCGACCTGCTCCTCGCGGGTCAGCCACCGGTCGCGGTGCAGCTTGGTGTCCAGGAAGAGGTCGGTGGCGACCGGCGTGGTGCCGTACCGCTCCATCCAGGAGAACCAGTTCCCGACGAACTCGTCGCTGATGTGCGGGAACCCCGGGATCATCTGCTCGGGAATGATCTCGATGCCCCGGGCGCCGATCTCGCCGGCGACGCGGATGCAGTCCTCCACGGACAGCGTCCGGAGGAAGTACTCCTCCTGGAACGAGTAGAGGCTCACGCCCCGCTTGATCTGGTGTGCCGGTGCGCTCACGGGGATCCCTCCCGGTCAGGCGGTCGCCGCGGCCAGGCGCGGCGACCGGGGGGCGATGGCCTGCCCGGTGGACAGGTCGAAGAAGTGCAGGGCCGACGGCGGCACGGCGAACTGCGCGCGGGTGCCCTCGCGGACGGCCGCGGTCCCGGGCAGCCGGGCGTGGAGGACCGAGCCGGAGCCCAGCGCCCGCAGGTCCTCGGCGGCGGCCTGGTCGATGTCGGCGGCGATCTCCAGCGTCGCCTCGGTGACGACGGGGTCGGCGTCGACGCGGAGGTGGAGCAGCTTCTCCGGAGGGAGGTTCTCCACCAGCTCGACGTCGGCGACCAGCCGCGGCCACGCGGGATCGGCGCCGGCCGCCTCGCGCAGCGCCTCGGGACGCAGGCCGAGGGCGACCGGGGTGGCGTCCGCGCCGGCGAGCGCCGGGTGGGCGTCGAGCGCGCCGGCCGGCAGCACCAGCCGCTGGGAGCCGAGCACGATCTCGGCGCCGGTGGGCGTCCGGGTCACGGTGGCGCTCAGGACGTTCATCGGCGGGGAGCCGATGAACTCGGCGACGAACAGGTTGGCCGGGGACTCGTAGAGCTCGTCCGGGGTGCCCAGCTGCTGCAGCACGCCCTTGCGTAGGACCGCGATGCGGTCGCCCATGGTCATGGCCTCGACCTGGTCGTGGGTGACGTAGAGCGTGGTGGTCCGGTACTCGCGCTGGAGGTTGCGGATCTCGGCGCGCATCTGGCCGCGCAGCTTGGCGTCGAGGTTGGACAGCGGCTCGTCCATGAGGAAGGCCTGCGGCTGGCGCACGATCGCCCGGCCCATGGCCACCCGCTGCCGCTGCCCGCCGGACAGCGCCTTCGGCTTGCGGTGCAGCAGGTCGGTGAGGCCGAGGGACTCGGCCGCCCTGTCCACCCGCTGCCTGACCTCGGCCTTGCCGACACCGGCGCACAGCAGCGGGAAGCCGATGTTGTCCCGCACGGACATGTGCGGGTAGAGCGCGTAGTTCTGGAAGACCATCGCGATGTCGCGCTGCGAGGGGTGCACCTCGTTCACGACGCGGTCGCCGATGAGCAGCCGGCCGTCGGAGATCTCCTCCAGGCCCGCGGCCATGCGCAGCGCGGTCGTCTTGCCGCACCCGGAGGGACCGACGAGGACGAGGAACTCGCCGTCGCGGATGGACAGGTCGAGCTCGGAGACGGCCTGCGTCCCGTCCGGGTACCGCTTGGTGATCCGGTCGTAGGTGATCGATGCCATGGCTGCTCCTGCTGCGGGTGGGGGTCGGTCAGGACGGGCTGTCGGCGCGGGCGGGCGTGCGGGGGTCCACCCAGTGCGGGAGGTCCCAGGGGCGGGCGAGGGCGTCCCGGAGGCGGGCGGCGAGGTCGGCGGCGTCCGGCAGCGGCGAGCTGCGGCCGTCGTCGCGGGCGTAGACGCGGCAGGTGAGGGCGGGCGGGGTGTCCACGGGGAAGAGGTCGCGGCGGCCGACGGTGAAGGTGGGCGACCCGGGGAAGCCGAGCTGCGCCGCCTCCTCGCGGGTGCGGACCTCGCGCTCGACGACGTGCACGTCCGCCCGGCCGAGCTCGGCGAGGGTGTCCCGGAGCAGGGCGGCGGCCCGGTCGTGCGTGGGGCAGCCGGCCCACCAGAGCAGCTCCACCCGCCACTTGATCGAGCAGCCGGCCGGCGAGGTCAGCGGCCGGGCCACCTCGCGCCCGGCCAGCACGTCGTCGAGCGCGGCGCGCAGCCAGCCGGCGTCCTGGGCCGGGTCGTCGTGGTCGCCGTCGGGGGCGCCGTGGTAGCGGACCAGCCCGGCCCGGTCGACGACGAAGACCTCGGGGGTCGCGGTGGCGCCGTAGGCACGGGCGGCCGACTGCTCGGCGTCGCGGAGGAAGGGACCGGCGAGCTCGCCGGCGGCGACGCGGCGCCGCATGCCCTCGAGGGAGTCCTCGGGGTGGTCGGTCTCGTCGTTGCTCACGACCTGCAGCACGACGACGTCCCGGTCGGCGTAGGAGCGGGCGACGTCCTGGACGCGGCCGTGCCAGGCGCGGGCGAACGGGCAGCCGTTGGCGGTGAAGACGACGACGGTCGCCGTGTGCGCGCCGGGGTCGAGCCGGACCGCCGCCCCCTCGGTGTCCGGGAGGACGAACGACGGCGCGGGGTCGCCGACGGTGAGCCGGGTGCCGGTCACGCCGCGACCTCCACCCAGGCCTGCGTCGCCGCGGACCGCAGCACCGCCCGCGTGACCCGGGCGGCGCGCGCGCCGTCGGCGAAGGTGGGCAGCCCGTCGGGCGCCTCGCCGCCGACGGCGGAATACGTGTCGGCGACGAAGGCGTCGAAGCAGTCCTGGTAGCCCTGCGGGTGGCCGGCGGGGACGACGGAGTAGCGCGCGGCGGCCGGGTGCTCGGAGGAGCCGCGCAGCAGCTGCCGGTTGACCTCGCGGCCGCCGATCCACAGCGAGTCGGGGTTCTCCTGGTCGAAGCACAGGCTCTCGGCCGCGCCGTCGACGGAGAACCACAGCCGGTTCTTCCGGCCGGGGGTCACCTGGCTGACGGTCAGGTTGCCGACCGCGCCCCGGTCGGTCTCGAACAGCACGACGGCGGCGTCCTCGGTGGACACCGGGCGCCCACCGCGCTCCGGGTGCACGGTCAGCGTGCGCGCGGCCAGCCGGCTGATCCGGTGGCCGGAGACGAACTCGACCAGGTCGCACCAGTGCACGCCGATGTCGGCGAAGGCCCGCGAGGCGCCGCCGGTCACGGCGTCGACCCGCCAGTCGTCGTCGGCGCCGTCGGCCAGCCAGTCCTGCAGGTAGGAGCCGTGCAGCAGCCGCACCGGGCCGGCCGTCCCGTCGGCCACGCGGGCCCGGGCCTCGCGCACGGTCGGGTAGAAGCGGTAGACGAAGGGCACGGTGGCGGTCACCCCGGCGTCGGCGGCCAGCGCCCGCAGCTCCTCGGCCTCGGCGGCGTCGACGGCCAGCGGCTTCTCGCACACCACGTGCTTGCCGGCCGCGACGGCCGCCCGCACCAGCGGCGCGTGCGAGGCGTTGGGCGTGCACACGTGCACCACGTCGACGTCGTCGGCGGCCAGCAGCTCCTCGACGGTGTCGCAGGCCGACTCCGCCCCGATCCGCTCGCGACCGGCCCGCGAGGACTCCGGCGTCGACCCGGCGACGCGGGTGACCACACCGCCGCCGCGCCGGACGGCGCGGGCGTGCACCGTGCCCATGAAGCCGACACCGACGATGCCGGCCCGGATCCGATCGCCCACGGGATCTCCTTCGGTGGTGCGGCGGCCACCTGCGTGACCTGGGACTCATACTTCTTCCGATTGTCGGAGGAAGTCAATGACGAGGGTGCTGTTCCTGGTGATGGAGCGCATCGGCGCCGTCGATGCCGGCGCGGCGGCGCGGGGCGCTCCTCCCGCCGACCGGGCGGCGGGAGGAGCCCGGGGCCCTACTTGATGCCGCCGGCGAAGCCCTGGATGAAGCGCTTCTGGGCGAAGAGGTAGAAGGCCAGGATCGGGATCATCGAGATGATCACGATGGCGAAGATCTTGTTCCAGGCCGAGACCAGCGAGCCGACGTAGTAGTACATCGACACCGTCAGCGTCTGGCTGTCCGAGCCGCCCAGGAAGATCAGCGCGGTGAAGAAGTCGTTCCAGACGATGAGGCCGGTCAGGATCGCCACCGTCCCGGTCGCCGGCGCCATCAGCGGCAGGACGACCCGGAGGAACACGCGTGCCGGGCCGGCGCCGTCGAGCGCGGCCGCCTCCTCGTAGTCCCGGGGGAGGTTGCGGAAGAAGCCGGCGTAGAGGAAGACCGCCAGCGGCATGAGCGTGCCGACGTAGAGGACGATCATCCCCCACACCGAGCCGACCAGGCCGACCTGCCGGGCGCCGATGTAGAGCGGGATGAGGCCGAGCTGGGTCGGCAGCACGATGGCGACGAGGAAGAGGTAGAAGGCGACGCTCCCCCACCTCGCCGTCGTGCGGGCCAGGACGTAGGCCGCCAGTGAGCCGAAGGCGACCAGGCCGAGGATGCTGCCCACGGTGATCACCACGCTGTGGAACAGGCCGAGCAGGATGTTCGAGTCACCGCCGGCCGTCAGCACCTCGGTGAAGTTCTCGAGGGTCGGCCGGCTCGGCGGGGTCGAGGACCCGGTGGTGAGCAGCTCCTCGTCCGGCTTGAGCGCGTTGATGACGAGGAAGTAGAACGGCAGCAGGGTCAGCAGGGCGACGGCCCAGACGAGCACCTCGCGCAGTGCCGTCGCCTTCGTGTAGCGGAACATCGGCTCGGATCCCTTACGACCGGTCCTTGGTGGCAGCCTGCTGCAGCACCGAGAAGACGAGCATGATGAGGGTCAGCAGGAGCGCGAGTGCGGCGCCGAAGCCGAAGTTGCTCAGCGCGAACGTCTCCTTGTAGACCTGCGTGGCCAGCGTCTCCGTCGCCCCCGCGGGTCCCCCGCCGGTGAGCGCCATGACCTGGTCGAAGACGCGCAGGCCCTGGATGAGCATGAGCGTCGACGCGATCGCCACCGAGGGGCGGATCGACGGCAGCGTGATGTACCGGAAGCGGCGCCAGGTGCTGGCCCCGTCCAGCGCCGCCGCCTCCTCGATCTCGGCCGGCACGGTGGCCAGTCCGGCGAGGTAGATGACCATCACCATGCCGGTCGTCTGCCAGGCCATGACGACCAGCACCGCCCACAGGGCCAGCGTCGGGTCGGCGAGCCACGTCTTCGGCGCCATGCCGAACCAGCCCAGGACGCCGTTGAGCGGGCCCTTGAAGTCGAAGATGAACTTCCAGATGTAGGAGACCGCCAGCGGGCTCAGCACGACCGGCATGAAGAACAGGACCCGGAGCAGGTAGCGCGTCTTCAGCGTGCGGTTGAGGGCCAGTGCCAGCAGCAGCCCGACGACGTTGGTGGCGATCAGGAAGCCGAAGGCCAGGAACAGCGTGTTCTTCAGCGACCCGATGAGGGTGGGGTCCTCGAAGATGCGGCGGAAGTTGTCCAGGCCGACGAAGTCGAAGTCGCCGATCCCGGTCCAGTCGGTGAAGGCGTAGAAGGCCCCGCCGGCGGTGGCGACGTAGTGGATCAGCAGCACCGCCAGGACGGCGGGCAGCGCCCACCACCAGCGGCCGTAGGTGATGAGCGGCCGGCTCCGCCGGGAGCGGGCGGAACGCCCGCCCCCGGCGGCCGGGACCGTGCCCCGGACGACTGCACCGGTGTCCTGCGGGGTGCCCATGGTTGCGGTCATCGTCAGTCCCTCGGTGCGTCCGGAGGTGCGGTCGGAGGTGGTGCCGGGATCAGCCGGCCCGGGTCACTGGTCCCAGGCCTGGTCGATCGACTCGAGCACGGACTGGACGTCGCCCTGGCCGGCGAGCAGGCCCTGGACGCCGGTCGACAGCGCGTCGTACACGCCCGGGTTCGGCCAGGCCAGGTTCGGCAGCGGCGCGTAGTCCCCGTTCTCCAGCAGGTCGGCGACCGGCTCGTACACCGGGGACAGGTTCTCGTCCGGGCCGGTGATGGCGACCCCGCCCTGCAGCTCGGTGAACCGGGCGGCGTTCTCCGGCTCGGCCATCCAGGCCAGGAACTCGCGCGCGGCCTCCTTGGCGCCCTCGTCGGCCGAGGCGTTGATCGACAGCGCGTAGTTCGGGCTGGCGAGCAGGAACGGCTCCCCGCCGTCGGCCGGCGGGAACGGCTGCACCTGCAGGTTGAGCCCCGGGCTGGCGTTGGCCAGCTCGGTGGCGGCGGCCCCGGGGACGAAGGCGCCCAGCGAGGTGCCCTGCGTCAGGCCCTGGGTGATGGCGTCGAAGCCACCGCCGGCCGCGCCCTGCTGGAAGCAGCCGGCCTCGTTCATGTCGACGATCGTCTGCAGGGTGGCCTGCCAGCCCTCGCTGTCGGCGAAGCTGACGTCACCGGCCGAGCGCTGCTCGTTCCAGTCCGGGGTCTCGGCGTAGACCCGGGTGGCGGAGATGGCCATGGCCATCAGGCCCATGTTCGGCGGGGCGGATCCCGCGGCGGCGAGGAACGACTTGCCGTCCCCGGCCAGGGTGCCGCAGGCGTCGATCATCGCGGACTCGTCCGCGGGGACCTCGACGCCGGTCTCGGAGGCCGCGCTGGAGTTCCAGACCATGCCGACGGGGATGATGCTGGTCGGCTGCGCGTAGACCTTGCCGTCGATCTCGAACAGCGACTCGTTCCCCTCGGGGATGAGGGCCGCCGACTCCTCGCCGAGCTCCTCGATGTAGCCGGCCTCGGCCATGGGCAGCACCGCGTTGGCGTTGCCGGCGCCGGGCGAGAACATCAGGACGTCCGGGGCGCTGCCGCCCTGCAGCTGGGTGCGCATGGACAGGCCGTAGCTGTCCGGCGGCAGACCCTGCGTCTCGATCTGGACGCCGGTCTCCTCGGAGTACTGGTCGGCGAGCAGCTGCCAGGGGTTCTCCTGCCCGCCCGAGGCGTTCTCGAAGGCGAAGCTGAAGCTGTTCGCGGCCCCGCCGGAGCCGCCGGAGCCGCTCTCCTCGTCCCCGCCCCCGCAGGCGGCGAGCGTCAGCGCGCTCACGGCCGGAACGGCGACGAGGACCCCGATGCGGCGGAGCCCCCGGTGACGGTGCTGGGTCATGTGTTGCCTCTCTCCACGTGTCCGGGGACCGGACGACGACTGCGACGCTGGATGTCGAGCACCGCGTCCGGCCGCTGGAGCGCCGTCCGCGTGATGGCAACCACATACTTCTGCCATCGAGCGGAGGAAGTCAATGCAACGTGGACGTAACGCTGGTGATGCCGGGCATCAGCCGCGGTGATGACGTGGACCACAGCGGTCCGCCGTCACACGGACGGGCGGTCCGGCGTGTCCACGATCTCCGGATGACCGGACGGGGAGCCCCAGGGCAGCCACAGCGCCAGGCGGTCCGGCGTGAAGAGGTTGTCCAGGACGAGGTGGACGGCGCCGGCCAGCCCGGCGGCCGCCCCGAGCGCGGACGGCTCGATCCGCAGCGTGCGCGTCGCCAGCGGCAGCGACCGCCGGTAGACCGACTCCCGGATGACCGCCAGGACGTGGTCGCCGGCGTGCACCACTCCGCCGCCGAGGACCACCAGGCCGGGGTTGTAGAAGCTGACCAGGGTCGCCAGCGTGCCGCCGACCAGCCGGCCGGCCCGCGCGAGCAGGGCGCGAGCCGCCGGGTCGCCGCGCTCCGCGGCGGCGGTCACGTCCGCGGCCGTCAGGTCGCCCCGGGCCGCGAGGGCCTCGGCCAGCACCGGACTGCCTCCGCGCTCCGCCAGCTGGCGCCCGTCGCGGGCCAGCGCCGCCCCACCGGCCACCGCCTCCAGGCAGCCCACGTTGCCGCAGCGGCAGACGACCGTGCCGGCCTCGGCGACGGCCACGTGACCGATGTCGCCGGCACACCCGTTGACCCCGCGGTGCAGCCGCCCGCCGGACACCAGGCCGGCGCCGATGCCCGTGCCGATCTTGACGTAGAGCAGGTCGCCCGTCGCGGCGGCGGCGGGGTTGGTGCGCAACTCGCCCAGCGCGAGGACGTTGACGTCGTTGTCCACCCAGACCGGGGCGGCGAAGCGGCCGGCCAGCCGCTCGCGGACGGGGTAGCCGTCCCACCCCGGCATGATCGGCGGGGCGACGGGCCGCGAGGTGGCGAACTCGACGGGGCCGGGGACGCCCACCCCGACGCCCCACAGTGGCGGCGGATCCGTCAGCCCGGCGAGCAGCCCCTCGACCAGCTCCTCGACCCGACCGAGCACCGCGTCGGGTCCGTCGGCGACGTCCACGGGCTCGTGGGTCTCCACGAGGACGTGACCGGAGAGGTCGGCGAGTCCCACGGCCATCCCGGTGGCGCCGATGTCGGCACCGGCGACCAGCCCCGCCGCCCCTCGCAGCCGGAGCCTCCGCGGGGCACGGCCGCCGTTCGACGGAGCCAGCCCGTCCGGCGCGACGAGACCGGCCGCCTCCAGGTGGGCGACACGCTGGGCCACGACGGTCCGGCCGAGTCCGACCCGCTGGACGAGCCGGGGTTGGGTGATCCCGGGGGAGGTCCGGATGGCGTCGAGGACGGCGACGAGTCCGTCCGACCGGTCACCGGACACCGGCGGCACCGCCCGGGCGGCCGGTGTCCACGTTCACGGACGCAGCGTAACGGAACTTCTACCTCTCTGCGGCAGAAGTTCGGAACCGCCCGACGGAACTCGTCCCGGTTCAGGCGGGGACGTGCCCGTCGAGTGCCGTGACCGTGGCCCCGCCGCTGCGGGCGTCGAGCACCGCCGGGAGGTGGTCGGGACTGAACAGCTCCCCCAGCGCGAACTCGACGGCGCCGGTGATCCCGGCGATCTCCTGGTCGAAGGCCGACGGCTCGATCCGCAGGTCCCGGGTCGCCGAGGGCAGGGCCAACCGGTAGATCTCCTCGCGGATCGCGGCCAGGACGTGGGCGCGCGCCCGGGCGACGCCTCCGCCGACCACGACCAGGTCGGGGTCGAACACGTTGACGAGGATCGCGAGACTGCGCCCGATCATGGTGGCGCTGCGGTGCAGGAGCGCACGGGCCGCGGCGTCCCCCCGGCCCGCGGCCTCGGTGACGTCGACCGGGCGGATCCGGCCGGTGCGGGCCAGGACCTGGGCGAGGGCGGGGCTCTGCGCCGTCTCGGCCAGCAGCCGGCCGTCGCGGACCAGGGCCGCACGCCCGGCGACCGCTTCCAGGCACCCCGTCCTGCCGCAGTGGCAGGCCACGTCGTCCGCGCCGGGCACCGGGACGTGGTCGATGCCGCCGGCGAGCCCGTGGGCGCCCCGGTGGATCCTGCCGTCGAGCACCACCGCGGCGCCGAGGCCGTAACCACCGCCCAGGTAGATCATGTGCCGCGAGCGCGCCGCGACCGGGTTGACCCTGCGCTCACCGAGAGCCGAGAGGTTGGTCCGGTTGTCCACCCAGACGGGGACCCCGAAGCGTTCGGCCAGCCGCTCCCTGATGGGGTGCCGGCTCCAGTCCGGCAGCGTCGGCATGGTGGCCGGTTCGCCGCTGTCGTAGGCCACCGGCCCGGGCATGCCGACACCGAAGGACCACAGGCTGCGCTGGGCGCCCACCTCGTCGACCAGCTCGGCGGCCAGCTGCTCGACGGCGCCGATGACGATCTCGGGTCCGTCGACGACGTCGATCTCCCGGTGCCGCGTCCCCAGCAGCGCGCCCGAGAGGTCGGCCACCCCGACCACGAGCTCGTTCGTGGCGATGTCCGCGCCGAGCACGTAGCCGGCCTCGCTGTGGAGGCGCAGGCGGCGCGGCGCCCGGCCACCCGTGGAGGGCCCGAACCCGTCGGAGACGACGAGGCCGGCCGCCTCCAGCTCCGCGACCCGCTGCGCGACGACGCTCCGGCCGAGGCCCACCTGTTCCACGAGCATCGGCTGCGTGATGTCCGACGAGCTGCGGATGGCGCCGAGCACGGCGGCGAGGCCGGCGTAGCGGTCACTCGGCACGACTGCGTCTCCTCCCCTGTCCGGTCGCTCCCATCATCCGGCGCAAGTGCAGCACGGTGACGGCCCACCGGCACGAGATCGTCCCGAGGGGTCACCGGCGAGCGGTCGGGGCCCCGTCAGCGGGACCGGCCCGCGTTGAGCCGGGCGGCCTGGCGCAGCAGGTGGTCGCGCTCGGCGAGGTCGGTCGCCCTCCCGGCCGCCTCGGCGTACAGCCGCGCCGCCGTCGCGAGGTCGCCGTCGCGCTCGTGCAGGTACGCCGCGACCGCGGTGTGGCGGGGCAGCGAGTCGTCCAGCGCCGCCAGCTCCGCGAGGCCCGCGCGGGGTCCGTCGGCCTCGCCGACGGCCACCGCCCGGTTGAGCCGGACCACCGGGCTGCCGGTCAGGCGGACGAGTTCGTCGTACCACTCGACGATCTGCACCCAGTCGGTCTCCGCCGCGGTGGGCGCGTCCGCGTGCAGCGCCGCGACGGCGGCCTGGGCCTGGTACTCCCCCAGCCGGTCGCGGGCGAGGGCCGCCTGCAGGATCCCGATCCCCTCGGCGATCAGCCCGGTGTCCCACCGGCTCCGGTCCTGCTCGGCGAGCGGCACCAGGCTCCCGTCGGGCGCGGTCCGGGCGGCGCGCCGGGCGGAGTGGAGCAGCATGAGGGCGAGCAGTCCCTGCACCTCGGGGTGGTCGACCACGGCCGCGAGCTGCCGGGTGAGCCGGACGGCCTCGGCCGCGAGGTCGACGTCGCCGGAGTAGCCCTCGTTGAAGACCAGGTACAGGACGCGCAGCACGGTGGCGACGTCGCCCGGCCGGTCGAACCGCACGCCGGAGACGGTGCGCTTGGCCCGGCTGATGCGCTGCGCCACGGTCGCCTCGGGCACCAGGTAGGCCTGGGCGATCTGGCGGGTGGTCAGCCCGCCGACCGCCCGCAGCGTGAGCGCGACCGCCGACGACGGCGTCAGCGACGGGTGGGCGCACAGGAAGTAGAGGTGCAGCGTGTCGTCCGCGGCGGGCACGGGCCCGGGCGCGGGCTCCTCCTCGACGACGTCCTCGCGCCGGCGGCGGGCGGCGTCGGCGCGGGTCGCGTCGAGGAACCGGCGCCAGGCCACCGTCACCAGCCAGCCCTTCGGGTCCCGCGGCGGATCGGCCGGCCAGGTGCGGACCGCCTCGACCAGCGCGTCCTGCACGGCGTCCTCGGCCGCCGCGAAGTCGGCTCCGCGGCGGACGAGGACGCCCAGCACGCCGGGGGTGAGGCCGCGGAGCAGGACCTCGTCCAGCGGGGCGGTCACTCCGTGATGGTGGGCGGTGCGCCCAGGAGGGGACGGACCTCGAGCCACTCGTGGATCGGCTGCCCGCCCGCCCCGGGGGCGGCCGACAGCTCGCCGGCCAGCTCGACGGCGCGCTCCTGGCTGTCGACGTCGATCACCATCCAGCCGGCGATGAGGTCCTTGGTCTCGGGGAACGGGCCGTCGGTGACCGGCGGGCGGCCCTCGCCGTCGTACCGGACCCACAGCCCCTCCGGGGAGAGCGCCTGGCCGTCGACGAACTCGCCGGTCCCCTCCAGCCTGGCCGCGAAGTCCTCCATGTACTGCACGTGGGCGGAGATCTCCTCCGGCGTCCACTTCTCCATGGGGACGTCGTTCACCGCCGCCGGGGCTCCGCGGTAGTGCTTGAGCAGCAGGTACTTGGCCATCGTGGTCTCTCCTCGGTGCCGGTGCGGCCCATCCTGGCCGCTCGCACCCCGGGGACGGAGCCGGTCCCGCGTTCTCGACATCGCCTGCGGATCTTCCGGCGCCGGACGGGGCGGTGGCTCCTGCGGGCACCCGCCGCCCGGTCGGTCCAGGAGGCCGGCGGCGGGGACGCACCCCCGGGCCCGTCCGCGGAGGGTGGAGGCGGGTAGCCGCCGCCGGACGGGCGCCCGGGGCGGGGGTCAGCGCGCGGGGTCCACCACGGTCATCCCGGCGACGGTCGCCCGGTCGAACCCCGGCAGCAGGGTCGCCGCCTCGTCGAGGCCGATGGTCCGCTCGACCAGCCGCTGCGGCTGCAGCGAGCCCTGCTCGACGAGCGCCATCATGGCCGGGTAGTCGGACGCGGCCATGCCGTGGCTGCCCAGCAGGTCCAGCTCCCAGCCGATCACCCGGGCCATCGGGACCCGAGGGTGACCGTCGGCCGGCGGCAGCAGCCCGACCTGCACGTGGCGCCCCCTGCGGCGGAGGCTCAGGACCGAGTCGGCGCAGGTCTGCTCGCTCCCCACGGCGTCGACGGCGACGTGGCTGCCGCCGGAGGTCAGCTCCGCGACGGCGGCCGGGACGTCGCGGCCGTCGGCCCGCACCGTGTGCTCCGCGCCGAGAGCGGCGGCCACGGCGAGGGCCTCGGGGTTGCGGTCCACCGCGACCACCCGGGCCCCCAGGGCGCGGGCGATCGCCACCGCGCTCAGGCCGACGCCGCCCGCACCCACCACGGTGACCCACTCCCCCTCGCCGACCCGCGCGCGGGCGACCAGGGCGCGGTAGGCCGTGGCGAACCGGCACCCCAGGCTCGCCGCGCTCGCGAAGTCCACCCGGTCGGGGATGCGCACCAGGTTGGTGTCCGCCGCGTGCAGGGCGACGTACTCGGCGAAGGACCCCCAGTGGGTGAAGCCCGGCTGCTGCTGGTCCGGACAGACCTGCGCCTCCCCGGCCCGGCACCACGCGCAGCGGCCGCAGCCGCAGACGAACGGGACGGTCACCCGGTCACCGGCCCGCCAGCGGGTGACCTCGGCCCCGACCTCGACCACCACCCCGGCGAGCTCGTGCCCGGGCACGTGGGGGAACGCGATCTCGTCGTGCCCGGCCCAGGCATGCCAGTCGCTGCGGCACATCCCGGTGGCCATCACCCGCAGCACCACCCCGCCGGGCGGGGCCGGAGGCTCGGGCACCTCCCGCACGCGGGGCCGGGCCCGGACCGAGTCGACGACGACGGCGCGCACCGGCACATGCTGTCAGGCGTCGCGCCAGAACCCGGTGACCCGCCCGGCGAGCGCCCTGCCCTGGTCGTGGCCCGCCCGGGCGGCGGGCGGGCGCAGCGACAGGTCCATCGCGTTCGCGCCGAAGGGTCGCCGGGCCGGCGGTGGTCCTCGTCCCGGCCGAGGGAGGGACCGGCGGTCCGTGGATGACCGCTCCCGGCGACGGTAGGAACGACGCAGCACCGACGAGGGAGGCGACGTGATCGACCGGGCCGGGCTGGCGGAGTTCCTCCGCCGCCGTCGGGAGGCGCTGCAGCCGGAGGACGTCGGCCTCCCCCGCGGGCCGCGGCGCCGGACGAGCGGGCTGCGGCGCGAGGAGCTCGCCGTCCTCTGCCCCATGTCCACCGACTACTACGCCCGGCTGGAGCAGGAGCGCGGGCCGCAGCCGTCGGAGCAGATGGTGGCCGCGATCGCGCAGGGCCTGCACCTCACGCTCGACGAGCGTGACCACCTGTTCCGGCTGGCCGGCCATCGCCCGCCCGCCCGCGGGGCCGACGGCGAGCACGTCGGCCCCGGCCTGCTGCGGATCCTGGACCGGCTCTACGACACCCCGGCGGAGATCGTCACGGAGCTGGGCGAGACGCTGCGGCAGACCCCGCTCGCCGTCGCGCTCACCGGCGACGCGACCCTGCGCACCGGGCCGGCGCGCAGCCTCGGCTACCGGTGGTTCACCGATCCCGCCGCGCGGGCGCTGTACGCCCCGGAGGAGCACGCGTTCCTGTCCCGGCTCTACGCCTCGGGTCTGCGGGAGCTGGTCACCCTGCGCGGCCCCGGCTCGCGGGCCGCGCGCCTCGCCGAGCTGGCGCTCGCCCGCAGCGAGGAGCTGCGGCGGCTGTGGGACGCGCACGAGGTCGGCATCCGCCCGCGCGAGGTCAAGCGGTTCGTCCACCCCGTCGTCGGCCCGCTGGAGCTGGCCTGCCAGTCGCTGGTCGACCCCGACCAGTCGCACCGGCTGCTCGTGTACACCGCCGTCCCGGGCAGCGAGAGCGCCGAGCGGCTGCAGCTGCTGGCCGTCCTCGGCACCGCCGCGGCGCCCGCGGACCGGGCCGTCCCCGGCTGAGCGGGGACGGCCCGGGACGGTCAGCGCGGGAGGGGGCGCACCCCGTCGGGCGCGGCCGCGGGGAAGGACACCCCCGTCAGCCGCTCGGACAGGCGCCACATCCGCTCGGCGTCCCCGGCACCGCGCATCGCGCGGTAGGGCTCCTGCTCCGCGGGAGCGCCGGCGGTGGAGCCGGGACCGTCCGGGCCGTAGAACCGGCCGCCGCCGTCCGGCGCGGTCGCGGCGAGCAGGGCCGGCAGCGCCGCGCTCTCCACGGTGCCGGTGAGGCCCAGCCGCGACAGCACGCGGATGAGCCGCACGCCGGTGGTGTCCCGGGCGCGGCCGACCTCCGGCCGGGCCGCGAGCAGGCTGGTCGGCGCGATCCCGGGGTGGGACAGGTCGCTGGTGATCCCCCAGCCGCCGGCGGCGCTGCGCCGCTGCAGCTCCAGGGCGAACAGGCCGACGGCGACCTTCGACTGGGCGTAGGCCCGCTGCCCGTCGTAGGTCCGCTCCCAGTTCGGGTCGTCCCAGTTCACCGCTCCGCGGCGCGCCGCGACGCTGGTCTGCGAGGTCACCCGCGCCCGGCCGGCCCGCAGCAGCGGCAGCAGCGCGGCGGCGAGCGCGACGTGCCCCAGGTGGTTGGTGCCGAACTGCAGCTCGAAGCCGTCGGCCGTCGTCCGCCGGTCCGGCGGCCGCATGACGCCGGCGTTGGCGACGAGCAGGTGCACCGGCCGCCCCTCGGCCCGGAGCGTCTCGCCGAGCGCCGCGACGGAAGCGAGGGAGGACAGGTCGAGGTCGCGCAGCGAGACGTCGGCGTCCGGGACCTGCGCGCGGATCCGGGCGACCGCGGCCTCGCCCTTGCGCGGGTTGCGGACCGGCAGGACCACCTCGGCGCCGGCCGCAGCGAGCCGGCGGGCCAGCACGAGGCCGACGCCGTCGCTGCCTCCCGTGACGACGGCGCGGCGGCCGGTGAGGTCGGGGACGGGGACGTCGGGGCGGGGACGCGGCATCGGGTGCTCCTCGGGTCGTGGGGACCCCAGCCTCACCGCGCGAGGCGCCCGTGTTCAGGGACGGCCGATCCGCGGATCGCCGGTCCCCGGCCGCGGCGACGCCGGCCGGGGCGCACCACGCCCCGGCGGGCCGGCGCGGCTCCCGTCCGGTGCCGGGACGCAAGCCGCCGCCGCTGCGGCCCGGACGCCACGGCTGCTCCTCCACGGGACCGGAGACGGTCAGCAGCAGCCGTCCCCGACCAGGTCCGCGCCGGCCCCGACCAGGTCCGCGGTCGTGGCCCTGGGATCGGGGACCTCGAACGCGACGCGGATCCGGGCCGGGACGCGGTGGCCCACCCCGACCTCGTCGGTGTGCCCGGCGTGGCGCGGGTCCGTTGATCTCCAGCGTCGCCCGGCCGGCGTCGAGGACGACGGCGGTGACCCGGACGGAGGGCGTCGCCCGCGCGACCCGCAGGACCGGATCGAGCGCACGTCGCGCGTCGCGCAGCGCTGCGGGCACAGCTCGCTCGCTGCCGGACGGCTCTGGCGTGAGCGCGGCACGTCCTTCGGGGACGTGTACGGGCTCGAAGGACGTGCCGCACCACGCGGCGCACGGCGGCGCGTTCCCCGTCGTCGTGCGCTGCGTCGGACCGGTCGGCGCGGTCGCCGTCTCCGGGCCGCCGCAGATGGAGGGCCACCGGCTGGTGGTGTCAGCCATCCGGAGGTACCCCGCCGCGTCAGCCCGGACGGACGGGCCGCGGACTCTCCCGTCAGACGCGGAGGCTGGTCATGCCACCGTCGACGCGGAGGACGGTGCCGGTGGTGGAGGCGGCGAGCGGGGAGGCGAGCGACGCGATCGCGTGCGCGACCTCCTCGGCGGTCACCAGGCGGCCCAGCGGCTGGCGGGCCCGCAGGGCCGCGGCGGCCGCGGCCGGGTCCTCGGCGACGGCGAGCAACCGGCCGACCCACGGGGTGTCGGCCGTGCCGGGCGCGACGGCGTTGACCCGGATCCCCTCCTGCACGTGGTCGGCGGCCATGGCCAGCGTGAGCGCGAGGACCGCTCCCTTGCTCGCGCTGTAGAGCGCCCGCTGCCGGACGCCGAGGAACGCGACGGCCGAGCACGTGTTCACCACGGCCGCGTGCTGCGACCGCCGCAGGTGCGGCAGGGCGGCGCGGGTCACCCGGGCGATGCCGGTGACGTTGACGTCGAGCACGCGTGCCCACTCGGCGTCGTCGTTCTCGCCCACGTGCCCGGTCGCGCCGATGCCGGCGTTGTTGACCAGCACGTCCAGGCCGCCGAGCTGCTCGGCCACCGTCGCGACCGCGGCGTCGACGGCGGCGGGATCGGTGACGTCGCACGGCACGGCGAGCGCGCCCTCCGGGGCCGCGTCGGTCGCGCGGTCGAGGACGGCGACCCGGGCGCCGCGTTGCCGGAGCAGCCGGGCGGTGGCCGCGCCGATCCCGCTGGCGCCGCCGGTGACGACGGCGACGAGTCCCTCGAACTCGGCCATGTCAGGTCCTCCTGGGGTCGACGTGGATCTTGGGTCCCGGGCCGGCGCCCTCGATGCGCTCCCCCGCCAGCACGGCGCCGGCCTGGTCGAGGCCCACCGTGGCGGCCACGAGCGGGCGGGGGTCGACGGCGCCGCTCGCGTAGGCGGCGATGGTGTCGGCCAGTCCCGGGGAGGCGGACAGGATGCCGACCGCGGTGACGTCCTCCAGCACCAGCGTGCGGGTGTCGATGCGGCTGGGGGCGCCGGCCAGGCCGATGTAGACCACCCGGCCCGCCGGCTCGACCAGCTCCAGCGCCAGGGCCGGGAGGTGCGCGGCGTTGGACGCGTCGACGACGGCGTCGAACGGCAGGTCCGGCAGGGTGTCCTCGGTGCAGGTGTGCGCGAAGCCGAGGTCGCGGGCGAAGGCGAGCGACTCCCCGGTGCGGCCCATCAGGTGCACCTCGGCACCACCGGCGCGCAGGAACATCGCCGTCAGCAGCCCGATCGCCCCCGGCCCGAGCACCAGCGCCCGGTCCCCCGGGCCGACCGCCGCCGCCTGCGCGGCGCGCAGCGCGTTGCCGCCCGGCTCGACGAGCGCGCCGAGCACCGCGTCCACCGCGCCGGGCAGGGCGTGCAGCGACCAGGCGGGGACGGCGAGCTGCTCGGCCAGCGCCCCGGGACGCCCGCCGCGGATGCCCACCTCCTGCCGCTGCGCGCAGACGTGCTGGTGTCCCCTGCGGCAGCGGCGGCAGGTCCGGTCGCCGAGCATGGTGTCGCCCGTGACCCGCCGGCCGACCCAGGACGGGTCGACGCCGTCGCCGACGGCGGAGACGGTGCCGGCCCACTCGTGGCCCAGCCGCATCGGATAGGCGGCGTGCCCCTGGTGCAGGTAGGCCATCTCGCCGGTGAAGAACTCCACGTCGGTGCCGCAGACGCCGACCCGTTCGACGTCGACGACCACCTCCCCGGGCACCGCCACCGGCGCCGGGACCTCCTGCACCTCGGCCTCCCCCGGGCCGGTGACGACGAGGGCCCGCACGGTCGATGCGCTCACCGGGGGGCGAGCACGCGCTGCCGCTGGCGGCCCAGTCCCGTGATGCCGAGCTCCACCACGTCCCCCGGCTGCAGCCAGACCGGCGGGGACAGCCCCATGCCGACGCCGGGCGGGGTGCCGGTGTTGATCAGGTCCCCGGGCTCCAGCACCATGAACTGGCTCAGGTGGTGCACGACGAACCACGGGTCGAAGACCATCGTCCTCGTGTTGCCGGTCTGCCGGCGGACGCCGTTCACGTCCAGCCACACGTCGAGGTCCAGGACGTCGTCGATCTCGTCCGGGGTGACCAGCCGGGGGCCGGCGGGGTTGAACGTCTCGGCGGACTTGCCCTTGGTCCACTGCCCGCCGCGCTCCATCTGGAAGGCGCGCTCGCTGACGTCGTTGACGACGCAGTAGCCGGCGATGGCGTCGCGGGCGTCCTCGACCGCGTCCAGGTAGCTGGTGCGCCGGCCGATGACGACGCCGAGCTCCACCTCCCAGTCGGTCTTGGTGGAACCGCGCGGGATGCGCACGTCGTCGTCCGGGCCGATGAGCGTGTTCGGGGACTTGGTGAACAGGATCGGCTCGGCGGGCACCGGCTGGCCGGTCTCGGCGGCGTGGTCGCGGTAGTTCAGCCCGATGCACAGGATCTGGTGCGGGCGGGCGATCGGCGCGCCGATCCGCTCGCCGGCGAACCGGGACACCCGGCCCGCAGCGGCCCGCTCGGCGACGACGGGGCGGACGCGCTCGAGGCCGCCGCTGCCGAGGAACGCCTCGTCGACGTCCCCGGTCACGTCGGAGAGGTCCACGTAGGTGGCGTCGTCGATGCGGGCGACGGGCTTCTCGGCGCCGGGCGCGCCGATGCGCATGAGGTGCACGGGCGGGGACTCCAGGGGTCGTCGGAGGTGACCGCGGAGGTCAGGGGCGTGTCCGGGTCGCCGGGCGGACGCCGGGTACCCGGTCGGAACCGACGAGCCGGCTCTCGCCGAGCCGGGCCCCGCTGCCCGTGCCGGGTGCTGTCGTTCCCGCGGCCGGGTGGTTACCGTCCATCGGGTTCCAGAAGCTAGACCGTCGGGTCGACAGTCGGAAGGCGGACGGCCGTGGAGCTCCGGAGCGCCCAGTGGTACGCGGGGGACGACCGCAACGCCTACATCCACCGCGCGTGGATGCGCCGCGGCGTACCGGGCGACGCGTTCGACCGGCCGCAGATCGCCATCGCGAACACCGCCTCGGACCTGACGCCGTGCAACGCGCACCTGACCGAGGTCGCCGCGTCGGTGCGGAACGGCATCCACGAGGCCGGGGGCATCCCGCTGGAGCTCCCGGTGGTCTCCCTGGGTGAGACGCAGGTCCGGCCGACGGCGATGCTGTGGCGGAACATGGCCGCGATGGCCACGGAGGAGATGCTCCGGGCCAACCCGATCGACGGCGTCGTGCTGCTCGGCGGCTGCGACAAGACCATCCCGTCGCTGCTCATGGCCGCCGCCTCGGTCGACCTCCCCGCCGTCGTCGTCCCCGGCGGGCCGATGCTGACCGGCACCTTCCGCGGCGTCCCGCTGGGCTGCGGCACCGACGTGTGGCGGCTGTCCGAGGAGGTCCGGGCCGGGACGCTGTCCCAGGAGGCGTTCACGCGCTCGGAGTCGTCGATGATCCGCAGCCGCGGCCACTGCAACACGATGGGCACCGCCTCGACGATGGCGCTGGTCGCCGAGGCGCTGGGCACCGTCGTCCCCGGCCTCGCCGGCACCCCGGCCGCCGACAGCCGGCTGCTGGAGGCCGCGCACGGCACCGGCCGGCTGGCCGTGGAGATGGTCGCCGCCGACCGCCGCCCGTCCACGTTCCTGACGAAGGCGTCGTTCGCGAACGCGGTCGTGGCGCTGGCCGCGATCGGCGGGTCCACCAACGCCGTCGTCCACCTGCTCGCGATCGCCGGGCGGCTCGGTGTCGACCTGACCCTGGACGACTTCGACCGGATCGGCTCCGGCGTGCCGGTGCTGGTCGACCTGCAGCCGGCCGGGCGGTTCCTGATGGAGGACCTCCACCGCGCCGGCGGCCTGCTCGCCGTCCTCGCCGAGGTCCGCGACCTGCTGGACCCGACCGCGCTCACCGTCACCGGCAAGCCGCTGGTCGAGCACCTCGACGACGCCCCGGTCTGGGACCCCGAGGTCATCCGGCCGCGCCGCGAGCCGCTGGTCGAGCACGGCGGCATCGCCGTGCTGCGGGGCAACCTCGCGCCCTCCGGTGCGGTGATCAAGCCGGCGGCCGCCTCCCCCCACCTGCTCAGGCACCGCGGCCGGGCGGTGGTGTTCGACTCGATCGAGGACCTGCACGCCCGGCTGGACGACCCCGACCTCGACGTCGACGCCGACTCCGTCCTCGTGCTGCGCGGCTGCGGGCCCCGGGGCTACCCCGGCATGCCGGAGGTGGCCAACACGCCCATCCCGAAGAAGCTGCTGGAGCAGGGCGTGCGCGACATGGTCCGCGTCTGCGACGGCCGGATGTCGGGCACCGCGTACGGCACCGTCGTCCTGCACGTCGCCCCGGAGGCCGCCGCCGGCGGGCCGCTGGCGCTGGTCCGCACCGGCGACGTCATCAGCCTCGACGTCGCGGCCCGGCGCATCGACGTCGAGGTCCCCGACGACGAACTGGCCGCCCGCACCCCGGACCAGGCCACCGTGGACGGCTTCGCGAACCCCCGCCGCGGCTGGGAGCGGCTCTACGTCGACCACGTGCGGCAGGCCGACACCGGCGCCGACCTGGACTTCCTCGTCGGCTCCAGCGGCTCGCGGGTCAGCCGCGAGTCGCACTGACCGCCGCACCTCTCGAACGGCCCTGCTCTGCACTGTGGGCCGACAGGATGCGAACCTGCGCCCCCTTGCCCCCGGCCACCTGCGTGGGGTCCACGCTCGTTCGCCTCGAGTCGTCCGCGTGGATCGACGACGGGGCACGTACGTCCCACCTCCCGCTCATCCGCCCTCGTCCGAGGCTGGTTGCTGCACCCGTTGCCACGGGTCCCCCGGCGGTCGCGCGTGTCGCCGTGCGGATCCGGGCGGGAGCGGAGATCGAGGACTCAGCGACCGCCGACAGCTCGGCTGAGGTCGGTGCGGGAGCCGTGACGACGGTGGCCGGCGACCCGCTGACGCGGCGGCGACCCGCTGACGCGGCGCGGCCGGGGCTGCGGGGATGAGCACGCGGGGTCGACGGGGTGGGAGCCGCCTCGCGCGGTCTCCGTCACCTGCAGGTCCCGCGTCCCTGTCGCTGGGGTGTGCGCCCCCGATGGACGCCCGCGCCACGACGAAGGGGCCGCTCGTCGTCCGAGAGCGCGTGCGCCAGGGCCGTCAAGCTCCGTCGAGGAGGGCGCGTGCGGCGACGAGTTGTGGGGTGTCGAAACCCTCCGTGAAACCGTCGTACGCGGCGCGAAGGTCGGCGAGTGCCTCGTCGCGACGAGGGGTCGAACGTCGTAGGGTCGCGAGTCGCGTCGCCGCAATAAGATGGATCATCCGCGCGCCGTACGCTTCCGCGGATGCCGCGGCGCGCTCGAACAGCTCTTCGGCGGCGGAGACGTCGGCGACCGGGGACGCGAGGAGCAGGTCTCCCCACAGGATGTCGAGCTGCGGGTCCTGGAGGCCCTGGCTCCACACCGTGGACACCGCCTCCTCCACGAAGGCCGCGCCACGCTCCGGCTGACCGGCCATCAGGCACCCAGCCGCTCGGACCATGAGCAGGCTGCTCCAGAAGACCGGCGGGGTCGACAGTCCCTCGTAGAGGCCGAAGCCGCGCTCGACGTCGGCGAGTCCCTCGTCCCGCTCTCCGAACCCTATTCGTGCAGTTCCGCGCATGACGAAGGCCAGTGCCCGCCAGATCGGGTAGTCCTGCGCCTCGGCGATCCGCAGCAGCTCCTCGGCGTACTCGGCCACGCGCGCGAGGTCCTGCTGGCCGAGCGCCGCGAACGACGCGTGGAAGTAGGCGTAGGCCAACGAGTAGGGATGTCCGATCTGCCCCGCGAGCTCGATCCCCCGCTCGATGCGCACCTCGGCACGGTCCGGGAAGCCCGCTTCCCAGAGCAGCAACCCGGAGACGACGTAGGCGACCACCCCGGGGTTCGGACCGACGCGGAACTGCACCCGGGACGTCCGCTGCTCGAGGAAGTGCTCGATGGATTCGTCGAGGTGTCGCAGGCTCCCGGTGAGGTCCTCCGTCGCGACGGCACCGACGACGAGGTGCGCATCGGCCAGCAGGGCGGGCTCCCGGTTCTGCTCGGCCAGAGCCAACAGCTCACGCCCCACGGCAGCACCGCGCTCGAAGTCGGCGCGGAGCAGGTGCAGCGTCGCCACGGTCCGGAGCACCGAGAAGCGTTGAGGCACACCACCCGCAGCATCCGACCGATCGAGGGCGGCTCGGATGCGCCGCTCGACCTCGGCCGTGTAGCCGCTGACGGCGATCATCGACCGAGCCAGGCTCGTCTCCACGGCGATCTCATCCCGGATCCGCTCCGGCGTCTCCGGCTGGACGGACAGCACAGCGAGGAGGTCGCTCCCCAGCTCCACCGCCCCTCGGTAGTTGCCACGCGCGTCGTAGTAACCCCACAGCGGTTCCAGCAGGTCGTTGAGCCGCGCGACGGCGCCCTCGCGGACCCAGTAGGACCAGGCCGCCCGGAAGTTGCCGAGCTCCAGGGACAGCGCGGCCAGCACCTCGGCTCGATCGGCGTGACCGGACGGGCTCCCCCACGCGCGCGCCTGCTCCGTGTAGTGCTCAGCGTGAGCGCGACGTGCGGCCGCCGCGACGTCCGGCCAGGACGCGAGCTGCTCGGCCGCGTAGTTGCGGATGGTGTTGAGCATGGACAGACGGGGCCGACCATCGCCTGCCTGGGTGCTGCGCACGAGGTTCTTGTCCACCAGCGAGCCCAGGCTCTCGACGACGTCGAGCCCGCCGAGGCTCGGCACACGCCCGATGACCGCCTCCACATCGGCCAGGCGGGCCCCAGCGAACACCGACAGCACGCTCAGCACGGCACGGTCCGCATCGCGGAGCAGCTCGGTGCTCCACTCGATGGCGCGACGAAGCGTCTGCTGGCGCTCCGGGAGGTCGCGCGGCCCGCCCCGGAGCTCGTCCAGCTGCAGCTCGAGGCGTGCGCGCAACTCGTCGACCGCGAAGAGCCTCACTCGCGCCGCGGCGAGCTCGATGGCCAGAGGCAGGCCGTCCAGCAGCCGGCAGATGGCCGCCACGTCGGTGGCGTTCTCGTCGGTCAGTCCGAACCCCGTGACCACGGCAGCAGCTCGCTGGACGAACAGGCGCACGGCCTCGGATGCCTCCGCCTCCCCGACCGTCACCGTCTCTCGCTCCGGTAGCGACAGAGGAGGGACCGCGAAGAGGGCCTCACCGCGCACCCGCAGCGACTCCCTGCTCGTGACCAGCGCCGTGAGGTGCGGACAGTGCTGGAGCAGGTCACTGAGACCGGTGGCCGCCTCGGCCACCTGCTCGAAGTTGTCCAACACCAACAACATCCGGGCGGTGCGCAGACCGCGTCGGAGCGCCTCCAGCGGTTCGTCCTCGGTCACGCCGGGAAGCGACACGGTCCGGACGATGGCGGCGAAGACCTGTTCCGGTTCGTGCTCCACGCTCAGGTCCACGAAGAACACGCCGTCACGGAAGGCGGCGACGACGTCGGAGGATGCCTCGAGCGCCAGTCGTGTCTTGCCGATGCCTCCTGGGCCGGTGAGGGTCACGAGCCGTGTCTCGACATCGGTCAGCAGGGACGTGAGGGCCGCGAGTTCACGACCGCGGCCCAGCAGCGTTCCGGTCGGGGACGGCAGCCGCTGACCTACCTCCAGGGTGTGCAGCGGCGGGAAGTCGGTGGGTAGCCCGGCGATGTCGAGCTGGTACAGCACCTCTGGCTGAGGGAAGTCCTTCAACCGGTAGTCGCCGAGCCGGCGCAGGGCGCTGCCTCCGGGAAGCGCCCGAGCCAGAAGAGCCGCGGTTGCCTCCGACAGCACCACCTGTCCGCCCGAGGCGGCCGCCGCGATCCGCGCCGCCTGGTGCACGGAAAGGCCCACGTATCCGTCCTCGGTGGCCATGACCTCGCCGGTGTGCAGCCCCATCCGCACCAGGACGCGTTGGCGATCAGGCCAACGGTGCGCCGCGAGCGACCGTTGGCCCTGAGCCGCCGCCGCCGCTGCCTGTCCGGCCGTGGGGAAGGCGACGAAGAACGCATCTCCCTGGGTGTCCACCTCATGGCCACCGTGCGCGGTGAAGGCTGCCCGGAGCAGACATCGGTACTCCGCGAGCGCATCCGCATAGCCCAGCGCGTCCTCGCGCAGCAGCCTCGTCGACCCGGCGATGTCCGTGAAGAGAAAGGTGACCGTTCCCGTGGGAAGCACATCGACCTCCGGCCGCGTCCCCGCACCCGAAGTCAAACACGGGTATCACTCACCGAGGAAGGTCTCGGCGCCAGCGACACCGAGGGCGGCTCTCGCCACCGGGGCGCCCGGAGGGCCCACTCGAACCGGTGCCGTCCCGGCCCGACCCGCTCCGGCCGCGCCCCCTCCTGCGGCAGGGTGATGACGGCGGTGGTCCCGGTCAGGACGGCGACGTCGACGGTGAGCCGCCCGCCCTCCCGACGCCAGGCGACCGCCGCGCGCCCGTAGGGCGTGAGGTGGGCGGTGGACGCGGAGGTCAGCCGGCCGCCGGGCCGGGGGCTGTACCCCGTGACCATGGGGGCCACGACGATCCCCGAGTGCCCTCGACGAGGTGTCGGGGATGCTCGGCCGCGCGTCGATCGCCACCGCCCACGACGTCTCCGGGCACGTCGCCCCTGGCGTCGCGCGCGAGGCGATGGACGTCCTGGGCGGCGCCTTGGGCGAGCGAGGGTGGCCCGGTGGTGGTCGAGGAGGTGGTCAACCACCCAGGAACGGTCAGGGGCCGTTCCGGATCTCTCCGGACACGGCCCCTGAGCTGCGGTTTCCCGCTGTCGGGCTGACAGGATTTGAACCTGCGACCCCTTGACCCCCAGTCAAGTGCGCTACCAAGCTGCGCTACAGCCCGAGCGCCGGGCGGCTCGCACCGCCCGATCGCTGCGTGGAGCAGGTTACCGCACCCGCTCGCCCCTCCGGCCCGGTGGTCACCCGCGCGCCGTGACCGCGGCGTCGAGGTCGACCACCCGCCACCGTCCGTCCAGCGCAGCGCCGTCGTGCGTGACGAGCAGGACGGTCCGCGGGTCGCGACCGAGCAGGTCGAGGACGGACGCGGCGAGTGCGGGGTCGAGGTGGGCGGTCGGCTCGTCGAGCAGCAGCACGTCGGCACGGCTGAGCAGGGCCCGCGCCAGGGCCAGCCGGGCCCGCTCCCCCGCCGACAGCCGCTCGCCGCCCTCCCCCACCCAGCCGTGCAGCCCGAGCGTGGCGGCGACGTCCGCCAGCCCGACGTCGACCAGGACGGCGAGCAGGTCGTCGTCGGTGGCGTCGTGCCGGCCCAGGCGGAGGTTGGTGGCGAGCGTGCCGCCGAGCACCTGGGGTGCCTGCGCCGACCAGGCCAGCCGCGACCGGACGCCGTCGAGCGGGAGCCGGCGCAGGTCCGTGCCGCCGAGGGTGACCCGGCCGGCGTCGGGGTCGCGTGCCCGCACCGCCAGCGCGAGGACGCTGCTCTTGCCTGCGCCGCTGCGCCCGGTCAGGGCCACCTTCTCCCCGTCGGCGACGGCGAGGTCGAGGCCGGTGAGGGCGGGCGCGGCGGCACCGGGGTACCGCAGCGTCACGCACTCGAGGCGCAGCGCGGAGCCGGCCGGGAGCGGCTGCGGGTCGCCCGGCTCGGTCACCGCGGGCCGCTGCTCCCCCAGCGCCCGCACCCGCTCCGCGGCGGCGCGGATGCCGCCCGCGGCGCTCCAGGCCGCTCCCGACCCGCCGACGGCCTCGAACGCGCCGAGCACCCCCAGCGCGCAGGCGGCCAGCAGCAGCGGCGACGTGGTGCCGGCCGCGACGCCGGTCCCCACCAGCCACAGGGCCGCCACCAGGCCCACCCCGGGCACGCCCTCCCGGGCCAGCGTGGTCACCGCCGTCAGCCGCGCGGCCGCCCGTTCGGCCTCCTCCTGCCGGTCGAGGGAGGCGCCCAGGGTGCGCAGGGCGGTCGCGCCGCCGTCCCCGCTGAGCACGTCGGCCAGGCCGCGCACCAGGTCCAGGGAGTCGGCGGCGAGGTCGGCGTCGGCCCGGGCCGCGGCGAGCGCGGCCGCCCTCCCCGCCCGGGCCGCCGCGGCCGGGACGGCCACCCCCAGCACCAGCAGCAGGGCGGCCACGACGACGGCCGTGGCCGGCGACACCACCGCGGTGAGGACCACCGCGCCCCCGCCGGCGAGGACGGCCACGCCCGTGGGCACGACCAGCCGGGCGACCACGCCCTGGAGCTCGTCGACGTCGGTGCGCACCCGGGACAGCAGCTCGCCGCCGCGGGCGCCGGTGAGCGCGGCCGGCGCGAGCGGGGTGAGCCGCTCGAGCAGCCGGGCGCGGACCCGCGCCACCAGGCGCAGCGTGACGTCGTGGGTGACCAGCCGCTCGGCGTAGCGCACCGCGGCGCGGGACACGCCGAACAGCCGCACCCCCGTGATCAGCGGCATGAGGACCAGCAGCGTCGAGGGCCGCTGCGCCGCGCCGGTGATCAGCGCCCCGGCGGTGGCCAGCAGCGCCGCGCCGCACAGCACCGTGAGCGATCCCAGGACCACCGCGAGCGCCGTCCGCGGACCCCGGACCAGCGCCAGCAGCTCCCTCACCGCGCGACCTCCGGCGCCCGCAGCCGTCCGGCGTCGAGGTCCACGACCCGGTCGTGCAGCGCCAGTGGACCGGGCCGGTGGGTGACCGTGACGACGGTGCGGCCGCGGGCGAGCTCGTCCAGGGCGGCCAGCACCTGCCGCTCGGTCGCCTCGTCGAGCTGCCCGGTGGGCTCGTCGAGGACCAGCAGCGCCGCGTCCTTGACGAAGGCGCGGGCCAGGGCCAGCCGCAGCCGCTCCCCGCCGGAGAGCCGGGCGGCGTCCTCCCCCAGCCGCGTCGCGGCGCCGTCGGGGAGCCCGCGGACGACGTCGAGGAGCCCGGCACGCGCGAGCGCCTCCTCGACCTCGGCGTCGGTGGCGGCCGGGCGCCCGAGCCGCACGTTGTCGGCGACGGTCCCGGGCAGCAGCCACGGCCGCTCCGGCACGTAGGCCACGCGGGCCCGCCAGGTGTCGGGGTCGAGCTCGGTCAGCGGCACGCCCCCGACCAGCACGGCGCCCTCGTCCGGGGCGGCGAGGCCGAGCAGCAGCCGGGCGAGCGTGCTCTTGCCCGCCCCGCTCGGGCCGACCAGCGCGGTCCTGGACCGCGGCGGCAGCTCGAGGTCGACGTCCGCCAGGGCAGTGCGCCCGCCGTACCGCAGCGTCACCCCGCGCAGCGCGACGGAGGGGACCCCGTCCGGGACCGGCCGGGTGCCGCGCGGCGGCCCGGGGGCGTCGAGCAGCGCGAACACCCGCTCGGCGGCCGGCCGGCCCTCCAGGCTCGCGTGCCGGTCGGCCCCCAGCGCGCGCAGCGGCGCGAAGAACTCCGGCGTGAGCAGCAGCACGAGCAGCGCCCGCTCCAGGTCCATCCCGCCCTGGAACAGCCGCACACCCACGGTCACCGCCACCAGCGCCGTGCTCAGCACCGCGCCGAACTCGAGGACGAAGCCGGACAGGAAGGCGACCCGCAGCAGCCGCATCGTGCTCACGCGGTGGGCCTCGCTGACGTCGGTCAGCCAGCGGGCGGTGCTGCGCGCCCGACCGAACGCGACCAGGGTCGGCAGCACCCGCAGGGTGTCGACCAGCGACGCCCCCAGCCGGCCCAGCGCCTCCCAGGAGGCGCGGGCCGACCGCGCGGCGAGGGCACCGGTCAGCCACAGGAAGACGAGCACCAGCGGGCCGGTCAGCAGCAGGATCGCGCCGCTGGCCGGGTCGAGCACCAGGACCGTGGCGGCCACCAGCGGCGGGACGACGGCCGCCGTCGCCGCCCCGGGCAGCAGCCGGCCGACCACGCCGTCGAGCTTCGCGGCGCCCTCGGTCACCGTGGTGACCAGTTCCCCGGCCCGCTCCCCGGCGGTGCGCGCGGGACCGAGGTCGAGCAGCTTCCGGAGCAGCGCCGCGCGCAGTGTCCGCCGCACCCGCGCCGAGGCCAGCCGCGCCGCCCGGTCGCGGAGGGCGGCCACGGCGGCGCGCGCTCCCCAGGCGGCGACCACGCCGGCGAGGACACCGGCGTGCCCGGCCGGGTCCCCACCGCCGACGACCGCGGCGACGAAGGCCGCGACGAGCGACCACTGCACCACCAGCAGCGCCCAGGTGAGCACCCCGAGCAGGGCGCAGAGCAGCACCAGCCGGCGTGGCCCGGACAGCGCGAGCAGGCGCCCGGTGGGTCCCCGCACGGTCAGTAGCCGTGGTTCAGGGCGCCCTCGTCGGGGCGGACGCGTTCGCGGAAGACGTAGTAGTTCCAGATCTGGTAGCCGATGATCAGCGGCAGGAAGATCCCGCCCACCCAGGTCATCAGCACCAGCGTGTACTGCTGGCTGGCCGTCTCCTCCAGCGTCAGGCCGAAGTCCGGGTCGAGGGTGGAGGGCAGCACCTCGCCGCGGGTGTACAGCGCGATGAAGACCGTCACGGTGGCGAAGAGGACCGTCAGGCCGCTCATCGTGAAGGCCAGGGTGTCCCGGCGGCGGACGAGGGCCAGCCAGATGCTGGCCAGGGTCAGGAACGCCGCGATCGGGAACGCCCACGGCACGACGCCGAAGTCCTCGAACAGGTCCTCGGTCACGTAGCCCATGACGACGAACGCCACGATCGCCGCCGTGGCCAGCGCCCCCCACCGCAGCGCGGCCTTGCGCGCGCGGTTGTAGAGGACGGTGTCGGTGTGCAGGCGCAGCAGCAGGAAGTTCGCGCCGTGCAGCGTGAACAGCAGCAGCGTGGTGACCCCACCGACCAGGGAGAACGGGGTGAACATCGCCGCGAACCCGCCCTCGACCCGCGCGTCGGCGTTGACCGGCAGACCCTCGATGAGCTTGGCCATGATGACGCCCCACAGGAACGACGGGACGACGCTGCCGCCGAAGGACATCCAGTCCCAGAACGCCCGCCACCGCTCGCTGTCGACCTGGTTGCGGTACTCGAAGGAGACGCCGCGCAGCAGCAGCGCCAGCAGGATGAGCACGAACAGCGGGTACATGCCGCTGAAGACCGCGCCGTACCAGACCGGGAACGTCGAGAACATGAGCCCGGCCGCGGCGATGACCCACACCTCGTTGCCGTCCCAGAACGGCCCGATCGTGCCGGTGAGCGCCCGCTCCTCGGCCTCGGTCCGGGCCAGCGTCGGCCGCAGGATGTCGACGCCGAAGTCGAAGCCCTCGAGGAAGAAGTAGAGCGTGAACGTCAGCGCGATCAGCCAGAACCACAGCGTGACCAGGTCCACCGTCAGTCCCTCTTCTCGTACCCCTGGAAGCCGGCACCCTCGTAGTCCGGCGCCGGCGCGGCCACCAGCTGCGCCTCCGGCCTGCGGTGGATGCCCGCCCGGGCGGTGACGCTGAGCAGGTAGACGTCCAGGCCGATGAGGGCCAGGTACACCACCCACAGGCCGACGAGTCCGGCCAGCACCTCCCCGGCGGTGTTGGGGCTGACGCCCTCGGTGACGGTGAGCTCGCCGTAGACCATGAACGGCTGGCGGCCCATCTCGGTGACCATCCACCCGGTGAAGTTGGCGATCCAGGGCAGCGGGATGAACAGGACCAGCGCCCGGAGGAACCAGCGGGTGGTGTCCAGTCCGCGCCTGCGCCGCCACCAGAGGAACAGCCCGAGGAACGCGGTGGCCAGCAGCAGCGAGCCGATCGCGACCATGATCCGGAACGACCAGTACACCCAGGCCACCGGCGGGGTGTAGTCGTCCTCCCCGTAGGCCTCGTCGTACTGCTCCTCGATCTGGTTGATCCCGTCGTAGCGGCCCTCGAGGCTGTTGTAGGCCAGGATCGAGCCGACGTAGGGGATCTCGACGTTGAACGGGTTCTCCCGCCGCCCCTGGTCGATGACCGCGAACAACGACCACGGGGCCGGCGAGTCCGAGGTCTCCCACTGGGCCTCCATGGCCGCGAACTTCATCGGCTGGTCCTCGCGGGCGACCTGGGCCTCGGTGTGCCCGCTGACCACGGAGAACACGGTGCCGACGGCGGCGAAGACCAGTCCGATGCGCAGCGACCGGGAGTAGACGTCGGTGTCCTGCCGGCGCAGCAGGTGGAAGGCGCTGATGCCCAGCACGAAGAACGCGGCGACGACCCAGGCGCTGCCCTGGACGTGGGCGAAGTACAGCCAGGCCTTGTAGTTGAAGACGACGGCGCCGAAGTCGGTCAGGCGGGCCTGGCCGTCGACGACCTCGTAGCCGACGGGGTGGTGCATCCAGGCGTTGGCCAGCACGATCCAGAACGCGCTGATCTGGGTGCCGATCGCGACCAGCCAGATGCTGGCCAGCCGCATCCAGGGCCGCAGCCGGTCCTTCCCGAACCACCACAGCCCGATGAAGGTGCTCTCGAGGAAGAACGCCATGAGCACCTCGAGCGCCAGCGGGACGCCGAAGATGTTGCCGACGAAGTCCGAGTACTCGCTCCAGTTCATCCCGAACTGGAACTCCTGCACGATCCCGGTCACCACGCCGACGGCGAAGTTGATCAGGAAGAGGTGACCGAAGAAGTTGGTCATCTTCCCGTAGACCTCGCGCCGGTCCCGGCGCGCGTAGGCGATCGTCTCCATGACCGCGATGAGGAAGGCGAGACCGACGGTCAGCGAGACGAAGAAGAAGTGGAAGATGCTGGTCGAGGCGAACTGGAAGCGCGAGAGCTCGACCACGTCCACGCGGACACCACCTCGGTCGGGGCCCGGTGGGGAAGCGCGCCGGGCTGGCGCGGGCCGGGCTCCCGGGCCTCAGGGTTGCACGCAACTCTGTGACCTGCACCACGGACGGCGAGTGGTGGCGCCCGGGCCCGGGCCCCGCGGGAATGCCCCGCGCCGGCCCGCGTTGGTGGTTGTCCGTGACAACCGTGACCCGCGCCTCCGTCGGGCTCCGTTCCGAGCGCGGCCCCGTGCTCGGCGCGGTCATGCTCAGCACCGCGCTGATCGCCCTCGACAGCACGATCATCGCCACCGCCGTCCCCGCCGTCGTCGACGACCTCGGCGGGTTCAGCCAGTTCCCCTGGCTGTTCAGCGTCTACCTGCTCACCCAGGCGGTGACCGTGCCGGTCTACGGCAAGCTCGCCGACGTCCTCGGGCGCAAGCCGGTGCTGCTGTTCGGCATCGCGGTGTTCGTCGCCGCCTCGCTGTTCTGCGGCCTGGCCTGGTCGATGCCGGCGCTGATCGTCGGGCGGGCGCTGCAGGGCATCGGCGCCGGCGCCGTCCAGCCGATCGGCATGACCGTCATCGGCGACATCTACACCGTCGAGGAGCGCGCCCGGGTCCAGGGCTACCTCGCCTCGGTGTGGGGCGTCTCCTCGGTGCTCGGGCCCACCCTGGGCGGCGTCTTCAGCGACTACCTGTCCTGGCGCTGGATCTTCCTGGTCAACCTGCCGCTGGGCGCGCTGGCGTTCGTCGCGCTGCTGCGCCGGTGGAACGAGCGCGTCGAGCGCCGCACCCACCGCTTCGACGTCGCCGGCGCCGTGCTGCTGTCGGCCGGTTTCGCGCTCCTCATCCTCGGGCTGCTGCAGGGCGGCAGCGCGTGGGCGTGGACGTCGGGGACCTCGATCGCGGTCCTCGCGACGGCGGTCGTGCTGCTCGCGGCCTTCGCGTTCGTCGAGCGGCGGGCCGCGGAGCCGGTGCTGCCGCCGTGGGTGCTGCGCCGCCGCATCCTGCTGTCCGGCAACGTGGCCGCGCTCGGCCTCGGCGCGCTGCTGATCGGGCTGAGCTCCTACCTGCCGACCTGGGCGCAGGGCGTCCTCGGCGCCGGCGCGCTCGAGGCGGGCTTCGCGCTCGCCGCGCTGACCCTCGGGTGGCCGATCGCGGCGAGCCTCGCCGGCCGGCTCTACCTGCGGATCGGCTTCCGGAACACCGCGCTGCTCGGTGTCGCGCTCGCCGTCGCCGGGACCGCCGGGACGGCGCTGCTCGGCGCGGACGCCCGGCTGTGGCAGGTCGGGGCGTGGATGTTCGTCACCGGCGCGGGCCTCGGGCTGTCGTCGTCGCCGCTGATCGTCGCGGTGCAGTCGGTGGTCGGCTGGGACCGGCGCGGCGTCGTCACCGCCACCAACATGTTCGCCCGGTCGATGGGGTCCGCGGTCGGCGCGGCGGTGTTCGGCGCGATCGCCAACACCACGCTGGCCGCCCGGTTCGCCTCACCTCCGCCGGGCCTGGACGGCGAGGTCCCCACCGACGTCGACAGCACCACCGCGGCGCTGTCGCAGGGCGGCGCCGTCGCGGGGTTCGCGCGGGAGAGCCTGCACACGGCCTCGCACGGCGTGTTCGTCGCGACCGCCGTGACCGCCGTCGTCATCGCGCTGGCGGTGCTGGCCATGCCCCGCCGGACCGAGCCGCTGCGCTTCGACGACGACCCGGCCCCGGCGGGCTGACGCGGTCAGCCGCGCCGGTCGTTCCCCCGGCCCTCGCGGACCTTCACCGAGATGTCCAGCGGCGTCCCCTGGAAGCCCCACCGCTCGCGCAGCTTCCGCTCGAGGAACCGGCGGTAGCCGGCCTCGAGGAACCCGGTGGAGAAGACGACGAACCGCGGCGGCCGGACGTCGGCCTGCGTCACGTACTTGATCTTCGGTGCGCGACCGCCGCGGGCCGGCGGCGGCGTCTCCTGCACCAGCTGCCGGACGTAGGCGTTGAGCTCCGCCGTCGGCACCCGCGTCTCCCAGGAGGCGAGCGCGGCGTGCAGGTGGTCGGGCAGCTTGCCGATCCCGCGGCCGGTGGCAGCCGAGATGTTGACCCGGCTGGCCCACCTGACGCGGGCGAGGTCGCGCTCGATCTCGCGCTCGAGCTGGGCGTGCCGGTCCTCGTCGAGGGTGTCCCACTTGTTGAACGCGATGACCAGCGCGCGACCGGCCTCGATGACCTGGGTGATGACCCGCTGGTCCTGCTCGCTGATCACCTCGTCGGCGGCCAGCAGCACGACGGCGACCTCGGCGGCCTGGATGGCGGCCTCGGTGCGCAGGCTGGCGTAGTACTCGGTGCCGCTGGCGGTGTTCACCTTGCGGCGCAGCCCCGCGGTGTCGACGAACCGCCACTCCTCGCCGCCGAGGGTGATGATCGAGTCGACGGGGTCCACGGTGGTGCCGGCGACCGAGTCGACGACCGAGCGCTCCTCCCTGGCCAGCCGGTTGAGCAGGCTGGACTTGCCCACGTTGGGCCGCCCGACCAGCGCCACCCGCCGCGGGCCGCCCTCCTCGGGCTGCTCGCGCGGCGCCTCGGGCAGGGCGTCGAGCACCAGGTCGAGCAGGTCACCGCTCCCCCGCCCGTGCAGCGCGCTGACCGGCTGCGGCTCGCCCAGGCCCAGGGACCACAGCTCGGCGGCGTTGGCCTCGCTGCGCTCGTCGTCGACCTTGTTGGCGACGACGATCACCGGCCGGTCGCTGCGCCGCAGGATGCGCGCGGCGGCCAGGTCGGTGTCGGTGGCGCCCACCTGGCTGTCGACGACGAACACGATGACGTCGGCGGTGCGCATGGCGTGCTCGGCCTGCCGGCTGATCGACGCGCCCAGCCCCTCGGCCTTCGGGTCCCAGCCGCCGGTGTCGGTGACGGTGAACCGCCGGCCGTTCCACAGCGCCTCGTAGGAGATGCGGTCCCGGGTGACCCCGGGGACGTCCTGCACCACCGCGGCGCGCCGGCCCAGGACGCGGTTGACCAGCGTCGACTTGCCCACGTTGGGCCGGCCGACGATCGCCACCACCGGCAGCGGGCCGCCGGTGCCCTCCTCGCTCATGCCCTCTCCCCCGCACCGACCGCCGAGAGCGCCAGCTCGACGATGCGGTCGACGACGCCCTCCCGGTCCAGGTCGGTGCTGTCCACGACCACCGCGTCGGCGGCCGGCCGCAGCGGGCTGTCCGCGCGGCTGCTGTCGTACTCGTCCCGGCGGCGCAGGTCGGCGGCCAGGTCGGCGATCTCGTCCGGGGTGGTCAACCCCAGCTGGGCGGCGCGCCGCTGCGCGCGCGCCTCCGGCGCGGCGGTCAGGTAGACCTTCACGGTCGCGTCCGGCAGCACCACGGTGCCGATGTCCCGGCCCTCGACGACGACGGCGTCGGCGGCGGCCACCAGGGCGCGCTGCTGGTCGACCAGCTGCCGGCGCACCGCAGGTACCGCCGAGACCGCCGAGACGTTGCGGGTCACCTCGGCGCCGCGGATCCGCACCGCGACGTCGGTGCCGTCGACCTCCACCCGCTCGGTGTCCGCCGCCGTCCCCACCTCGATGCGCGCGCCGGCGACCACGCGGGCCACCGCCTCGGCGTCCTCGGGGTCGACGCCGGCGTCGAGGACGGCCACGGTCGCGGCCCGGTACATCGCACCGGTGTCGAGGTAGGCCGCGCCCAGCCGGGTCGCCGCCGCGCGCGCGACGCTGGACTTGCCCGTGCCCGACGGCCCGTCGAGCGTCACCTGCCCCCGGAACCCCTGCGCGCTCACCGCGCTGTCGCTGCTCCGCGCCGTGGTCTCCGCTCGCCGGCGCTCGCTCACCGCGCTGTCGCTCCGCGCCGTGGTCTCCGCTCGCTGACGCTCGCTCACTGGGCGATGTCCCGTCGCAGCGCCACGGCACCCCGCAGGTACACGTGCTGGATGTCCCCGCGCGGCCGCTCGGTCTCCACGTGCGCCATGAGCCGCAGCACCCGCGGCAGCGCGTGCGGCACGCCGATCTCGGTGGCGCACATCAGCGGCACGTCGCCCATCCCGAGCTCGCGCGCGGCCAGCGCCGGGAACTCCGAGACCAGGTCCGGCGTCGCGGTGAACAGGATGCTGATGATGTCGTCGTGGTGGAGGCCGTTGCGCTCCACCACGGTGCTCACCAGCTCCCGCGTGGCCTCGAGGACCTGTTCGCGCTCGTCGGCGTCCACCTGTGTCGCGCCCCGGATGGCCCGTACGGCCACGTGCACCCTCCTCGTTCGGTCCCGGCTCCCGGATCAGGGGTGCCCGGTCGAGTCTAGGTACCCCGCGCCACCTCCCGGTCGCCGGTGACCGGACCCGCCGGGGTCGCCGGCGGCGCGCAACGGCGCCCAGGGTGCCGATCAGTTGGGACGACGGGGAGTCGGCGACCGGAGGGCGAGTCCTCAGCGCCCCGACCGGCAACCACCTGTGACGGAGCACCTCCCGTCCGTGCCGGTCCACGCGGGTCGCCGTCCGCCGGGGCCGGCAGGGACCTAGGGCTCTGGGGAGTTACGGACGGATTCGTCACGGTCGGGGTGTGAGTCGAGAAGAGGCCCACCGCCGCACCCGATCCAGCCGACGGCGCGCCCCCTCGGGACCGCCCGCGACCCAGCGGGCACCCGAGGACGGGGCCCGCCCGCTGCCCCCGCTGTCCACCGCGCGCACCGACCGGACCACCGGCGTCATCAGCGTCCGCGGCCGGCTCGACCGGATCGGCGCCGAGGCGCTGTGCCGGACCGTGACCGGGCTCCGGCGGCTGGGCCACCGGAAGGTCGTCGTGCAACTCGACGCGGCCACCGTCGCCGACGACGCCCGGGCGCTGCTCGCCGACCTCGCCCGCCGGATGCCCGCCGGCGAGCGCCTCGTCCTCCGGTGAACGCGGACACGCGGCGCCGCGAGCACTGGACGATGGGCGCGGACGCGGTGCGCCCCCTCGAGTGCGGCGGGGAGTCGCTGGACCTGCCGATGGGCCGCCTGCACGCGGTGGGCGGCGACGGCCTGCTGGTCGGCCGGTCGGTGTGCCTGGCCCCGGTGACGCTGCTCGACCCGGCGGTGTGGTCCTGGCCCGAGGACCGGGACGACGCCGGCGACCCGCTGTGCTGGATCTGCCTCGCGCTGACGGCCTGACCCGCGCCTCGGCGGTCAGAGCGGGCGGATGCCCCAGGTGCCGGTCGTGGACTCCCCCGGCGCCAGCCGCCGCACCGCCTCGCCGGAGCGGAACGCGTCCGGCGGGCAGGTCATCGGCTCGACGGCGAGCCCGTGCCGGCGGCGCGACGGCGGCTCGACGACGTCGCCGGTGAACACCTGCAGGTGCCCGTAGGAGGCGTCCATCCAGACGACGGTGCCGCTGCCGTCCGGGCGGACCAGCCGCACCTCGGCGAGGCCGTCGGCGTCGCGGGCGAGGTCGGTGAAGCAGTCGTCGACCACCAGGTCGCCGACCCGCCGTCCGGCGCGCAGGTCGAACGGCGTCCCCTCCACCGGCTCGCGGCCGACCGGCAGCAGCCGGTCGTCGGTCAGCAGCCGGGTGGCCGCGGGGAGGGTGAGGGTGCAGTCGTCGACTCGCAGCCCCGGGCCGGCGGCGAGGTAGGGGTGGTGGCCCTCGCCGTAGGGCAGGTCGGTGCCGCCCTCGTTGGTGGCGGTGGTGGTCACCCGCAGGCCGTCGTCGGTGAGCTCCCACGCCACCCGCAGCCGCAGGGTGAACGGGTAGCCCGGCTGCGGGTGCAGCACGTACCCGAGGACCACCCGGTCCTCGGCCCGGTCGAGCACCCGCCAGGGCACGTGCCGCACCAGGCCGTGGATCGCCGTCCCGCGCTCCGGCTCGGTCACCGGGGTGACGTGCCGGAGGCCGTCCCAGGACCAGACGCCGTCGCGCAGCCGGTTGGGCCAGGGCGCGAGCACGTGCCCGCGCACGTCCGCGGCCATCTCGGCCACGTCGTAGCCGTCGACGACGTCGCGGCCGCCGGCCCGGTAGGTGCGCAGGCCGCCGCCGACCTCGACGACGACGGCCTCGGCGTCCCCGCGGCGGAGGACGTGCTGCTCGCCGGTGGGCGGGAGGCTCACCCGAGCCGCTCGCCGTCGACGGTGGAGAACAGGTGCACGTGCCCGGACAGCGGGCGGACGTGCAGCCGGTCGCCCTTCATCGGCGGACGGCGGCCGTCGACCCGCACGGTGATCGGATGCCGCTGGTCGCCGAGGTCGGCGTGCCCGTACACGTAGGCGTCCGCGCCGAGCTCCTCGACGACGTCGACCTCCACGGGCAGGCCGTGCTCGGCGAGCTCGAGGTCCTCGGGGCGGACGCCGAGCACCAGCCGGTCCCCGGCCCGGCCGAGCAGCTCCCGCTCCACCGGGTGGACGGCGTCGCCGAGGCGCACCCCGCCGTCGACGACGGGCAGCTCGACGAGGTTCATCGCCGGCGACCCGAGGAAGCCCGCGACGAAGACGTTGCGGGGCCGGTCGTAGAGGTCCCGCGGCCGGCCCGCCTGCATGAGCAGCCCGTCCTTGAGGACGGCCACCCGGTCGCCCATCGTCATGGCCTCGACCTGGTCGTGGGTGACGTAGACGGTGGTGATGCCCAGGCGCCGCTGCAGCGCGGCGATCTGGGTGCGGGTCTGCACGCGCAGCTTGGCGTCGAGGTTGGACAGCGGCTCGTCCATCAGGAAGACCTGCGGCTGGCGGACGATCGCCCGGCCCATCGCCACGCGCTGCCGCTGCCCGCCGGAGAGGGCCTTGGGCTTGCGGTCGAGGTACTGCTCGAGGTCGAGCAGCCGGGCCGCCTCGCGCACCCGCTCGCCGATCTCGGCCTTGCCGACCTTGGCCATCTTGAGCGCGAAGGCCATGTTGTCGGCGACGGTCATGTGCGGGTACAGCGCGTAGTTCTGGAACACCATCGCGATGTCGCGGTCCTTGGCCGGCAGGTCGGTGACGTCGCGGTCGCCGATGAGGATGCGGCCGCCGTCGACGTCCTCGAGGCCGGCGAGCATCCGCAGCGACGTGGACTTGCCGCACCCGGACGGGCCGACGAGGACGAGGAACTCGCCGTCCTCGACCTGCAGGTCCAGCGCGTCGACAGCGGGCCGCTCGGCGCCGGGGTAGACGCGCGTCGCGGAGTCGTAGGTGACAGTGGCCATGGGAGTTGCTCCTCGTGGATACGGCGACGGTGCCGGTCGTGCGGGGTGGATCAGATCCGGCCCGCGGTGAGGTCGCGGACCTCGGCGTAGCGCTCGCGGACGGTGGGGGTGGGGTCTGCCTCGTGCACCTCGGTGCCCGGGCGCGGCCAGTCCGGCGCCGCGGCGGCGCCGGACAGGACCCAGGCGGCCTGGCGGGCGGCGCCGTCGGCCACGTACTCCCCCGGCGGCGGCACGAGCACCGGCACGCCGAGGACGGCGGGGGCGATCCGGCGGACCGCCTCCGAGCGGGCGCCGCCGCCGACCAGGAGCACCCGCCGCACCTCCGCGCCGGTGGCGCGGACGGCGTCGAGGCCGTCGGCGAGACCGCACAGCAGCCCCTCGACGGCGGCGCGGGCGAGCGAGGCCGGGGTGGACGTGGCGAGCGTCAGCCCGTGCAGCGCGCCGGTGGAGTCGGGGCGGTCCGGCGTCCGCTCGCCCTCCAGGTAGGGGACGAGGACCAGGCCGCCGGCGCCGGCCGGGGCCGACAGCGCCAGCCGGGACAGCTCGTCGTGGCCGACGCCGAGCAGCCGCGCGGTGGCGTCCAGGACGCGGGCGGCGTTGAGCGTGGCCACCAGCGGCAGGTAGTTGCCGGTGGCGTCGGCGAACCCGGCCACGGCGCCGCTGGCGTCGGCGGCCGGCGTCGTGGAGACGATCGAGACGACCCCGGAGGTGCCGATGGAGCAGACGACGTCGCCGGGCTCGGCCGCCAGGCCCAGCGCCGCGGCGGCGTTGTCGCCGGTGCCGGGGCCGAGGACGGCGCCGGTGGCGCCTGCCCACGCCACCGTGCCGGCCGCCTCGGCCGGGCCGAGCACCCGCGGCAGCACCGGGGTGCGGCCGAAGGCGCGCTCCAGCAGGTCGGGCCGGTACTCCCCCGTCGCCGCCGACCAGTAGCCGGTGCCGCTGGCGTCGCCGCGGTCGGTGATCAGGGCGTCGAAGTCCTCGCCACCGCTGCCCGGCTGCCCGGCGAGCACCCAGGTCAGCCAGTCGTGCGGCAGGCAGACCGCGGCCGTGCGCTCGGCGTTGGCCGGCTCGTGCTCGGCCAGCCAGCGCAGCTTGGTGACGGTGAACGACGCCACCGGCACCAGGCCGACGGCGTCGGCCCACGCCTGCGGGCCGCCGAGCTCGCGGGTGAGGTCGGCGGCCGCGCCGGCGGAGCGGGTGTCGTTCCAGAGCAGCGCGTCGCGCACGACCCGGCCGTCCTCGTCGAGGCAGACCATGCCGTGCTGCTGGCCGCCGACGGCGACGGCGGCGACGTCGTCGAGCCCGCCGGCCTGCGCCACCGCCTGCTCCAGGGCGGCCGCCCAGGCCGCGGGGGCCACCTCGGTGCCGTCGGGGTGCGGCGCCCGGCCCTCACGCACGAGGGCACCGGACGCCGCGTCCCGGACGACGACCTTGCAGGCCTGGGTCGAGGTGTCGACCCCCGCGACCAGGGACATCAGCGGGCGCCGAGCAGGTGCTCGAGGGCCAGCTGCGACAGGCGGACCTGACCGCCGCGGCGGGCGCCGGCGGCCTCGGCGTCGAAGTCCTCGAACGCCGAGCGGTCGGCCAGCAGCTGCTCGTAGGACTCGCCGTCGCCGAGGGTCGGCTGGGCGAGCTCGGGCACCGCGGCGTCGGCGAGGGCCTCCTGCACCTCCGGGTCGGCGCGGAACGCGGCGGCCCGCTCCTTGAGCAGCAGGTAGGTGCGCATGTTGGCGGCGGCCGACTCCCACACGCCCTTGCCGTCCTCGGTGCGCAGCGGCTTGTAGTCGAAGTGGCGGGGGCCCTCGTAGCGGGCGCCGCCGGACGGGAAGCCGTTCTCCAGCAGGTCGACGGTGGCGAAGGCGCTCAGCAGGTCGCCGTGACCGAAGACGAAGTCCTGGTCGTAGCGCGGGCCCTTCTGCCCGTTGAGGTCGATGTGGAAGAGCTTGTCCTGCCACAGCGCCTGGGCGATGCCGTGCGTGTAGTTGAGGCCGGCCATCTGCTCGTGCCCGACCTCCGGGTTCACGCCCACCAGGTCGGCGTGCTCGAGGCCGTTGATGAAGGCGATGGCGTGGCCGATGGTCGGCAGGAAGATGTCGCCCCGCGGCTCGTTGGGCTTGGGCTCCAGGGCGAAGCGCAGGCCGTAGCCGCGGTCCTCGGAGTACTGGGCGAGGGTGTCGATGCCCTCGCGGTAGCGGTCGAGCGCGGCCTTGAGGTCCTTGGCGCTGTCGACCTCGGTGCCCTCGCGGCCGCCCCACAGCACGTAGGTCTGCGCACCGAGCTCGGCGGCCAGGTCCATGTTGCGCATGATCTTGCGCATCGCGAAGCGGCGGACCCCGCGGTCGTTGGCGGTGAGCCCGCCCTCCTTGAACACCGGGTGGGTGAAGAGGTTGGTGGTCACCATCGGCACGACCAGGCCGGTGTCGGCCAGGGCCTTCTTGAAGGCGTCGATCCGCTGGGTGCGGGCGGCGTCGTCGCTGCCGAACGGGATCAGGTCGTCGTCGTGGAAGGTGACGCCGTAGGCGCCGAGCTCGGCGAGCTTGTGGACGCTCTCGACCGGGTCGATCGCCGGGCGGGTGGCCTCGCCGAACGGGTCGCGCGCCGTCCAGCCGACCGTCCAGAGACCGAAGGAGAACTTGTCCTCGCGGGTGGGCTGAGGTGTCGACACGGGGGTTCCTCTCGTGGGTGGTGTGGTGCAGGTGGAGCGGGAGCCTGCGGTCAGTGGAGGGACACGGCTGTCCAGGAGACCGGGGGCAGGCGGACCCGGAGTCTGCCCTCGATCAAAGCCGCTCGGGTGTTCGGCCGCAGCCGGACCCGGTCCGGCCGGTCGGTCGTGTTGGCCGCGTGCGGGTCCGGGTCGGACAGCGTCAGTGCCTCCTCGACGGTGCTCACACCGAGCGCTGCGACGTCGACCGTGACCTCCGCCTCCTCCGTCTGCGAGCGGTTCACGAGGAACAGCGCGGCCGCGCCGGCGTCGGCCGTGGCGGCGGCGTCGACCACGGGCACCTCGCCGTGCACGGCGGTGTCGTAGCCGGGGCAGTCGACGCCCACGTGGAGGGCGACGCCCCGCGCCAGGCGGGCGGTGGTCGCGAACGGGAAGAACGTCGACTTGCGCCACGCCGGGCCCTGCGGCTCGGCCGCGATCGGGGCGATCACGTTGACCAGCTGGGCCATCGAGGCGCTCGTCACCCGGTCCGCGTGGCGGATCAGCGACATCAGGAGGTTCCCGACGACGACGCCGTCCGCCACGGTGTAGGGCTCCTCGCTGACGGGTGGCGCGAGGGGCCAGTCGTCGATGCGCTTCGCGAGGCCCGCCGGCACCTGGGACAGGTACCAGACGTTCCACTCGTCGAAGGACACGTCGATCGTCTTCGGGCTCCTGCGCACGGCCTTCACGTGGTCGGCGGTGGCGACGACCGTCTCGATGAAGCGGTCCATGTCCGTCGCGGAGGCGAGGAAGGAGCCGAGGTCGCCGTCCTTCTCCTCGTAGTAGGCGTGGCAGGAGATGAAGTCGACGTCGTCGTAGGCGTGGGTGAGGACCGCCCGCTCCCACTCGCCGAAGGTCGGCATGGTCGCGCCCGACGAGCCGCAGGCGACGAGCTCGAGCTCCGGATCGAGCTGGCGCATGGCCTTCGCGGTCCGGGCGGCGAGCTTCCCGTAGTCCTCGGCGGACAGCTGGCCGAGCTGCCACGGACCGTCCATCTCGTTGCCGAGGCACCACATGCGCACGCCGAACGGCCGGGCACGTCCGTTGCGGATCCTCTGGTCCGCGAGCGTCGTGCCGGAGGGCACGTTCGCGTACTCGAGCAGGTCGAGCGTTTCCAGCGTGCCGCGCGTACCGAGGTTCACCGCCAGCATGAGCTCGGCGCCGACCTTCTCCAGCCACGAGGCGAACTCGTGCAACCCGACCTCGTTGGTCTCGGTGCTGTGCCAGGCGAGGTTGAGCCGGACGGGGCGGTCCTCGCGCGGCCCGACGCCGTCCTCCCACCGGAAGCCGGAGACGAAGTTCCCGCCGGGGTACCGGACCGTCGTCACCCCCATCTCCTTGACGAGGTCGATGACGTCCCGGCGGAAGCCGTCCTCGTCCGCCTCGGGGTGCCCCGGCTCGTAGATGCCGCCGTACACGCCGCGTCCCATGTGCTCGACGAAGGCGCCGAAGAGCCGGCGGGACACCGGGCCCACCGGTCGCGCCGGGTCGAGGGTGAGGTGTGCACGCAGCATCAGACGCCCCGCACCTCGAGGCGGCTGCGCAGCCAGGCCAGCTGCACGCGCTGCTGGTGGGCCTCCCCGCCCTCGTGGTCGTTGAACGGGTAGACCTCGACCTCCTTGGGTCCGCCGTACGCGTGGTACGCCGCGAAGACCGTCGACGGCGGGCAGATCTCGTCCATGAGGGCGACGGAGAACAGCGCCGGCGCGGACGACCGGCGGCCGAGGACCGCGCCGTCGAAGTAGGCGAGCGTCCGGAAGACGCGGTCCACGCGGTCGCGGTGGGCCTTGAGGTACCGCACGATCTCGGCGTACGGGTCGCCGCCGGCGATGCGCGTGGCCCGGGGGAAGTCGCAGAGGAACGGCACGTCGGGCATGACCGCCCGCACCCCGGGGGCGAGCGCCGAGACGGCCAGCGCGATGCCGCCGCCCTGGCTGATGCCGGTCACCGCGACCCGGTCGCCGTCGACCTCCGGGTGGCCGCGCAGCACCTCCAGAGCCCTCGTGGCGTCGGTGTGGACCCGCCGGTAGTAGTACTCCTGCGGGGACAGCACGCCACGGGTCAGGAACCCCGGCTGGGCGGCTGCGGAGCCCACCGGGTCGCCGGTGTCCCCCACGCTCCAGCCGCTCCCCTGCCCGCGGGTGTCGACGACGAGGTGGGCGAAGCCCGCCGACGCCCAGAAGACGTGCTCGTGGGACAGACCCCGCCCGCCGTTGTAGCCCTGGTACTGGACGACCCCGGGCAGCGGGCCGTCGCCCCGCAGTGCGCGGGCAGGCAGGTGCAGCCAGGCCCTCACCGGGGAGCCGCCGAAACCGGCGAAGGACACGTCGTGGGTCTCGACGGTCACCAGGCCGGTGTCGACCGGTGTGCACGACACGTCCAGCGGCCGCTCGGCCGCCTCGTCCAGGGTCGCCTCCCAGAAGTCCCAGAGGTCGTCCGGAGCCGGGAGCTCCGGGCGGTAGCGCCGGAGCTCCTCCAGCGGGAGGTCGGTCTGCGGCATCAGGCGGGAGCCGTTCCCGGGTCGACAGCGGTCTCGGGGTGCAGCACCCGCTCGAACCCGACCGTGCGGCGGCTGCCCGTGAGGGTGAACCGCAGCACCTCCCGCACGTCGGCGCTGGAGGCACCCACCCGCAGTTCCACCTCACCCGGCTCGACGATCCGCCTGCCGTCGCGTCCGGGGAAGGACGTGAGGTCGGCGTGCAGGGTGAACCGCACGGTGGCGGCGGACCCCGCCGCGAGGTCGACCCGCCGGGCGGCGACGAGCGCCTGCACCGGCCGGACCACCTCGGCCGCGACGTCGTGCAGGTAGACCTGCACGACCTCGGTGACCTCGCGGTCGGTGTCGTTGCGGAGCTCGACCTCGAGCTCGCTGGTCCCGTCGGTGCCCCACTCCGGTCCGCTGACCGACCGGACACCCGCCCAGGTCGCCGAGCCGTACCCCAGCCCGTGGCCGAAGGGGAACAGCGGGGTCGGGTCCACCACGCTGACGTCGCTGCGCCGGCCCAGGGGCGCCGCGAGGTAGGTCCCGGGCTGGCTGCTGTCCGCACGCGGGAAGCTGACCGGCAGCCGGCCCGAGGGGCCCACCCGCCCGCTGAGGACGTCGGCGATCGCCGGACCGCCCTCCTCCCCGGGGAAGAACCCGCACACCACGGCGGCGAGCCGGTCGACCTGCCGGGAGAGCTCGTACGGGCGGCCGGCGAGCAGCACCAGCACGACCGGGGTGCCCGTGGCGAGCAGGGCCTCCAGCAGCTCCTCCTGGCGGCCGGGGAGCCGGAGGTCCACGGCGTCGCAGCCCTCCCCCGAGGTGCCGTTGCCGAACAGGCCCGCCTTGTCGCCGAGGACGGCGACGCACACGTCGGCGTCGGCCGCGGCTCGCGCGGCGGCCGAGATCCCCTCGTCGTCGCCACCCAGCACCGGGCAGCCCTCCGCGACGACGACGTCGAACGCCTCCGGGGCCGCCTTCAGCGCGTCGGCGAGCGTCGGGATGTCGACGCCCACCGGCACGTCCGGGTGGTGCACGCCGACGTGCATGGGGAACGAGTAGCAGCCGAGCATCGCCTGGGCGGTGTCGGCGCGGGGACCGACCACCGCCAGGCGCAGTCCGGGCCGCAGCGGCAACGTCCCGTCGTTGGCGAGCAGCACGACCGAGCGGCGGGCGAGCTCCCCGGCGACGGCCCGGGACTCCTCGGAGTCCAGGCTCACCGCTCCCTCCAGGACCGCCGGCGAGTCCGGGGACCAGCCGGCGTCGAGCAGGCCGAGCTCGCACTTCTGCAGCAGGACCCGGCGGAGCGCCCGGTCCACCAGGCCCTCGTCCACGGCTCCGCTCCGCACCGCCTCGACCAGCGGCCGGCCGTAACAGTTCACGGTCGGCAGCTCCACGTCGATCCCCGCCTCCAGGGCACGCGCGGCCGCCTCCGCCGGCGAGGCCGCCACGCCGTGCAGGGTCTGGAGGAAGGCGATCGAGAAGTAGTCGGCGACGACGGTGCCGGTGAACCCGTAGGTCTCCCGCAACAGGGACGTGAGCAGCGCCGGGTCCGCCGCGGCGGGCACGCCGTCGATGTCGGTGTAGGAGTTCATCACCGACCGCGCACCCGCCCGCAGGGCCATCTCGAACGGCGGGAGGAACACGTCGGCGATCTCACGCGGGCCCGCGGAGACCGGCGCGAGGTTGCGCCCCGCGCGGGAGGCGGAGTAGCCGACGAAGTGCTTGAGGGTCGCGACGACGCCGCTGGACTCCAGGCCGCGGACGTAGGCGCTGCCGATCGTGCCCACGAGGTGCGGGTCCTCGCCCATGGTCTCCTCGACCCGTCCCCAGCGCAGGTCTCGGGCGACGTCCAGGACCGGGGCGAGCCCCTGGTGGACGCCGAGCCGGCGCATGCCCTCCCCGATGAGCGCGCCCATCCGCTCGACCAGGTCCGGGTCGAAGCTGGCCGCCCAGCACAGCGGCGAGGGGAAGACGGTCGCCGTCCACGCCGCGAGACCCGTGAGGCACTCCTCGTGCACCAGCGCGGGGATCCCGAAGCGGCCGGCCGCCACGATCTGCCGCTGGCTCTCCGCCAGGCCCTTGGCCCCCACGAACGGGTCGACGGGCGCGGTCCCGAACGGCCGGGTCAGCTGCCCCAGCCCGCTGCGGATCAGCTCGTTCCAGTCCACCGGCGCCGCGGCCATGTCGTGCTGGTGCGGGGCCACCTCGCCCTCGGTCTCGTCGATGCCCACCCAGACGCCGTACAGCTGGGCGACCTTCTCCTCCAGCGTCATGCGTGCGACGAGGTCTGCGACCCGGTCCTCCGCGGGGACGGCGGGATTCCGCCACGGCGCCTGTCCGGTGTCCTTGCCGATCTCGTCGTTGGTGCCCATGCCCTCGGGAGTCCGTCCAATCTCGTCGTTGCGATCGCGGTGGGCCGGCGTCGCCGGCGGTGCTGGGTGGTCGGTGCAGCGGTCAGGTCAGGGTGACCTCCGGCCGCAGCGCGTCGTGCCGCAGCGTCCAGGACCCGGAGCCGTCCCCCGCCGACACCAGGTAGTCACCGGCCCACCCGCGCACCGACACCCGGCCCTCGCCATCGGTGCGCAGCCGGGTCGGCGCCAGCCACCACTCCCCCTTGACCAGGCCGCGGAGGGCGTCGTACGCCGGCTTGGGACTGCCGTCGGCGCGCACCAGGCCCGCGGGGGCGCCGAGCCAGGCCCCCCGGTCGGTGATGCCCCAGTAGGTCACGGCCTGGACCGCGGGGTGCGACAGGAGCGTCCGGTAGTGGCGGACGACGTCGTCGGCCTGTCGCTCCTCGCCCTCGGGCGTCGACGGCCACTCGTCGACCTGGTGGTCGTTCAGGTCCACGATCTCCGGCGGCATCAGGTCCCCGGACACCAGCGTCGTCTCGGTCCAGTGCAGCGGGAGGCCGTAACGGGCGAACCGCTCCAGGACCTCCAGCGTCCGCTCCTCGCCCCAGTAGCCCTGGTGCATGTGGCTCTGCAGACCGATCGCGTCCACCTGCACCCCGGCCTCGAGGACTCCCTCGACGAGGCACTCGTACGCCGTCGAGAGGTTGAAGTCGTTGAGGACCAGCGTGGTCGCGGGGTTCGCCGCGCGCGCCTCCTCGAAGGCCAGGCGGATGGTCGGGATGCGACCGATGCGGCGGCACAGACGGGTGATCGCGTTCTGCCTGTCCTCGTTCGCGAAGACCGGCATGATCACGACCTCGTTGATCGCGTCCCAGGTGTCGACCAGCCCCGCGAAGGACCCGACCTCCCGCCGGACCCGCGCCCGCACGATCTCCTCGACCTCCTGGTCGGAGTACTCCCTGAGCCAGTCCGGGGCGAGCGTGTGCCAGACCAGCGGGTGGCCCTTGACGGACACGCCCCGTTCCCGGAACCACGCTGCCGCGGCCTGCAGGCGGCGGGTGTCGGGCTGCCCCTCCACCGGCTCGAAGCCGGCCCAGTAGAACGGGAGGGTGGCGGTGTTGAACAGGTCGAGCCAGAGGTGCTCGAGCCGCTCGGCCGCCGCCGGGTCGGCTCCGCCGAAGACGTTCTCCCGGGACTCGCCCCGCTCCCCGTTGGCCAGCCCCACGAAGTCGAAGCCGATGTTGCCGAAGGCGAAGTCGTGCCGCACCTGCTGGACCACCACCTCCCGGTCCGCGCAGGGCGAGCCGTCGGCGTGGCGCACGGTCAGCGTCGCCTCGGAGCACCGGACGTCGGCGAGGGTGGATGTGGAGCAGGTCACCCCGAAATCGTTATCGACAACGATTGACAGCGCAAGACCCGGCTGCCACCTTCTTCGAATGTGTTCCACGCCACCGAGGCGTACGGAGTGACGAAGGGGTCAGATATGCGGCGTACGGGGCGAGCAGCTCTCTCGGTGCTGTGCAGCAGCGCGGTGCTGCTGACGGCCACTGCCTGCGGCGGTGGCGACAGCAGCGCCTCGGGAGGCGACGACAACACGATCACCTGGTGGCACAACTCGAACAACGAGCCCGGCAAGGGCTACTACGAGCAGGTGGCCGCGGACTTCGAGGCCGCCAACCCGGGCGTGGAGGTCGAGGTCGTCGCCATGGCCCACGAGGACATGGTCGACAAGCTCGAGGCCGCCTTCCAGAGCGGCGACGTGCCGGACGTCTACATGGAGCGCGGCGGCGGCGAGCTGGCCGACCACGTGGAGGCCGGCCTGGTGCGCGACCTCTCCGAGGACGCGGCGGAGGAGGTCGACAAGATCGGCGGCTCCGTCGCCGGCTGGCAGGTCGACGACAAGACCTACGCGCTGCCGTTCTCCGTCGGCGTCGTGGGCTTCTGGTACAACACCGAGCTCTTCCAGCAGGCGGGCATCACGGCACCGCCGACCACGATGGAGGAGCTGGTCTCCACGATCGAGACCCTGAAGGGCGCCGGCATCACGCCGATCTCGCTCGGCGCGGGCGACAAGTGGCCCGCCGCCCACTACTGGTACTACGCGGCGGTGCGCGCCTGCTCCGAGGACGTGCTGACCGACGCGGTCACCAGCCTCGACTTCTCCGACCCGTGCTTCGTCCAGGCGGGCGAGGAGGTCCAGAGGCTGATCGACACCGAGCCGTTCAACCCCGGCTTCCTGACGACGCCGGCACAGGAGGGCGCCACGTCGGCCTCCGGCCTGCTCGCGACCGGGCAGGTCGCGATGGAGCTGACGGGCCACTGGGAGCCCGGCGTCATGCAGGGCCTCACCGAGGACGGCCAGGGTCTCGGCGACAGGACCGGCTGGTTCCCGTTCCCGGCGGTCGAGGGCGGCGAGGGTGACCCCCAGGCCCAGCTCGGTGGCGGCGACGCGTGGGCCGTGGCGCAGGAGGCCCCGGACGAGGCGGTCGACCTGGTGAAGTACCTGCTCTCCGACGAGGTGCAGACGGGCTTCGCCGGGAACGACATGGGTCTCCCGACGAACCCGGCCGCCTACGGCTCGGTCTCCGACCCGGCGCTCGCCCAGCTGCTCGAGGTCCGCGATGCGGCGCCGTACGTCCAGCTGTACTTCGACACCGCGTTCGGGGCGTCGGTCGGTGGTGCGATGAACGACGCGATCGCGCTGCAGTTCGCGGGCGAGGCGACGCCGCAGGACATCGTGGACCAGACCCAGCAGGCCGCCGACCAGGAGGGGTGATCCGACGATGACCTCCCAGGGCGCCGTGACGGCGGCTGACCCGGGGACAGCGGTCACCCGGCGCGCGCAGGCGCGCCGGGTGACCGGCCGTTCCGGTCGTGACAGGGGCCGGAAGCGCCTGGAGATCCTCTTCTTCGTGGCGCCGGCCCTGGCGCTGATGGCGATCTTCGTCGTCTACCCGGTCTTCTCCGCAGCCCGGATGTCGTTCTACCGCTGGAAGGGCTTCGGCCCGATGGTGGACTTCGTCGGCCTGCAGAACTACGTCCGAGTGCTGGCCGACGACGTCTTCACCGACGCGGTCGTGCACAACTTCATCATCGTCTTCGCGTCGATCCTCGTGCAGCTGCCGCTGGGACTGGCGCTGGCGCTGCTGCTCAACCGGCGCATCAGGGCGCGAGGCCTGCTGCGGACGATCATCTTCGTCCCGTACGTGCTGGCCGAGGTGATCGCCGGCGTCGTGTGGTTCCAGCTGCTGCAGCCCCGGTCCGGCCTCCTCGAGACCATGCTGACGTCGGTGGGGTTCCCGGTCCCCGCGCAGGGCTTCCTCGGCACCCCCGACCTGGCCCTGGCCACGGTGTTCGTCGTGCTCACGTGGAAGTACCTCGGCCTGGCCGTTCTCCTCTTCCTGGCCGGGCTGCAGGGGGTCCCCGACGAGCTCCACGAGGCCGCGCAGCTCGACGGTGCCTCGTGGTGGCAGGTCCAGCGCCGCATCTCGATCCCGCTGCTCGCGCCCACGATCCGGACCTGGGTCTTCCTGTCCATGATCGGCTCCCTGCAGCTGTTCGACATGGTCTGGATCCTCACCGGTGGGGGGCCGGCGAACGCGACGACGACGATGGCGACGTACCTGGTCAGCCAGGGCACGCAGCGGAGCAACTTCGGGATCGCCGGAGCCGCGTCGGTCGTGCTGTTCCTGATCGGGTTCGCGATGGCCGTCGCGTACCAGCTGCTGGTGCTGCGCCGCGACACGAAGGCGGACACGTGAACCCGGTGGACGAGACACGCGAGAGGAGTGCCCGGTGATGGCCCGACGGGCGACGACGTACGGGCGGGGCGGCCCGCTGGTCTACCTGGTGGCGCTCGCGGTCGTGGCGCTCACGCTGGGGCCGGTGCTCTACGGCGCACTCGGCGGCTTCCGCAGCAACGAGCAGCTGGCGCGGGACCCCGCCGGGCTCCCCGACCCGTGGGTGCTGGAGAACTACACCGGCGTCGTCACCAACCCGGACTTCTGGCAGTACGCGCTGAACTCCACGGTGATCGCCCTCCTCACCACGGCCGTGGCGGTGCTGGCGGGCGTGATGGCCGCCTACCCCTTGGCGCGCTACCAGTTCAGGTTCCGGGAACCGCTGTTCATGGTGTTCGTCCTGGGGTTGCTCTTCCCGGCGGCCGTGGCGATCGTTCCGCTGTTCATCCTCGTGACGCGCGACCTGCAGCTGGGCAACACCTGGTGGGGGGTCGCCCTGCCGCAGGCGGCGTTCGCGCTGCCGACCACGGTCGTGATCCTGCGGCCCTTCCTGATGGCGCTGCCCCGGGAGGTCGAGGAGGCGGCCATGATCGACGGCGCCTCCCGGATCGGCATCTTCTGGCGGATGGCGCTGCCGCTGTCGATGCCCGGGCTGGTCACGGTCGGCGTCCTCGCCTTCGTCGCGTCCTGGAACGCCTACCTCCTGCCGCTGCTGCTGCTCCAGGGGGAGATGCGCACCCTCCCGCTGGGCGTGGCCGACTACTCGACCGAGCACTCGGCCGACACCGCGGGGGTGCTGGCGTTCACGACCATCGCGATGATCCCGGCGCTGATGCTGTTCCTGGCCATGCAGCGGCGCATCGTGGGCGGGCTGCAGGGGGCGGTCAAGGGCTGAGCCGGCTCCGGCGCCCGGAGCCGTGCGGACCGGCTCCGCCCCGGGTGCTCCGTGTCCGACTTCCTGGACAGTGCGCTGTCCTCGACAGTGCACTGTCCAGGACCGCGCCGCACCCACCCCCGGCGATCCGACCACCGAGGGCCCGACCGAGAAGAGGTTGACCCATGCAGCTCGACTCCCCGAGTGACGACGTCGTCGGCTCCGCCCTCCTCGGGGGGCCGGGCAACGGGACGACCGACGGGCACCCTCCCGCGCCGTCCCTCCGCGGCCGGGTGACGATGCAGCAGGTGGCCGCGGAGGCCGGCGTCTCGATCTCCACCGTGTCGAAGGTCATCAACGGGCGGTACGGCGTGTCCGCCGAGACCGTCGACCATGTGGCCCGGGTGATCGATCGCCTCGGCTACGAGGCGAGCCTCGTCGCACGCAGCCTGCGCAACCGCCGTACCAACGTCATCGGCCTCCTCGTCATGGACTTCGAGCCCTTCAGCACCGAGGTCCTCAAGGGGGTGGCCGACGCCGTCCACGGCTCCGGCTACGAACTGATCGCCTACTCCGCCGGCGGGCACGTCGAGGCGCACACGGGGTGGGAGCGCCGATCGCTGAGCCGGCTGATGGCGACGCTCGTCGACGGTGCCGTGCTCGTCACGCCGACCGTGACGGACGTCCCGGCCGACGGACCGGTGGTGGCGGTCGATCCGCAGGCCGGGCCGTCGCGGCTGCCCTCGGTGACTGCGGACAACCTGCAGGGTGCGCGGGTCGGCGTGGAGCACCTGCTCGCGTGCGGACACACCCGGATCGGCATGATCACCGGACGGTCGGACCTGCTGTCCGCACAGCAACGCGAGCAGGGCTACCGCGACGCGCTCGGCGCCGCGGGGCTGCCCGTGGACGAGACGCTGGTGCGGTCCGGCGGCTTCGATCCGGAGCTGGCGCGGGACGCGGCCCGCGAGCTGCTCACGCGCCCCGAGCCACCGACCGCGGTCTTCGCGGCCAACGACCTCTCGGCGCTGGCGACGCTGGAGGTCGCGACCGAGCTGGGGCTGGACGTGCCGCGTCAGCTCTCGGTGGTGGGCTTCGACAACATCCCGGAGTCCGCACTCGCCGATCCCCCGCTGACCACGGTGCAGCAGCCGATCCGGCGGATGGGCCAGGAGGCCGCGGAGATGCTCCTGGCCCTCATGTCCGGCAAGGAGCTCCCCGAGCGGCACCGCACGCTGACCACCTCGCTGCTGCTGCGGGCGTCCACCGCCCCTCCGGGGCAGGCGTCCTGACCGGGCCGGGGTCCTCCGTCAGAGCCCGACGAGCTCCTCGAGCGCGCCGACCTCCTGGCGGGTGAGCCGGCGGATCGAGCCGCTGCGCATCCGCTGCAGCGAGATCGGGCCGATCGCGGTGCGGGTGAGCCGGGACACCGGCAGGCCCACCGCATCGAGCAGCCGCCGGACGATGTGCTTGCGCCCCTCGTGCAGCACCACCTCGACGACCGACTGGCCGGCGTGGGTGTCCACGACGTGGAAGGCGTCCACCTTCACCGGGCCGTCGTCGAGCTCGATCCCGGCGCGCAGCCGGCGGTGCAGGTCGCGCGGGATCGACCCGGACACCTGCGCCAGGTAGGTCTTGCGCACCTCGTAGGAGGGGTGCGCCAGCCGGTGCGCCAGCTCGCCGTCGTTGGTGACCAGCAGCAGGCCCTCGGTGTCCTGGTCGAGCCGGCCGACGTGCACCAGCCCGGGCGCGAGGTCGCCGATCATGTCGCCGACGGTGGGCCGGTCCCGGTCGTCGCTCATCGCGGTGATGACGCCCGCCGGCTTGTTCAGCGCGTAGGTGACCCGGTCGTCGCGCAGCTCGATCCGCCGGCCGTCGACGGCGATCTTGTCGGTGTGCGGGTCGACCCGCATGCCCTGCACGGTGACGACGCGGCCGTTCACGCTGATCCGGCCGCGGTCGATCATCTCCTCGCAGACGCGGCGGGAGCCGACGCCGGCGCGGGCGAGCACCTTCTGCAGCCGCTCCCCCTCGCGCTCCTCCGGCGCGGCGGACGGCTCGCGGTCGCCGGGGTGGGCCGGGGCGAGCTCCATGTCCTCCGACCAGCCCTCACCGCCGGGTGTGCCGGGGGTCTCGTCCGGGTCGGTGTACTCGTCGCTGTGCGGTGCGGTGTCCATGTCGCGCCCAGTCTCCCACCCCCGCGGCGGGAGCCGGTCGGTGCGGGAGGACGCTCACCGGTCCGGGTCCTCCTCCCGGGCCAGCGCGGTGGGGTCGGGCAGCAGCGGCGCCAGCGGCGGGAGCTCGTCGAGGCCGGTGAGCCCGAGCCGCTCGAGGAACAGCGGCGTCGTGCCGTAGAGGCCGCCGCCGCTGTCGGGGTCGGTGCCGACCTCGGCGACCAGGCCGCGGGCGAGCAGGGTGCGCATGACGCCGTCGACGCCGACCCCGCGGATCGCCGACACCCGCGCGCGGGTGACCGGCTGCCGGTAGGCGATGACGGCGAGGGTCTCCAGCGCCGCCTGGGTCAGCCGGGTCCGCTGCCCCTCCGCGAGGTGCCGCTCGACGACGGGCGCGAACTCCTCGCGGGTGTAGAACCGCCAGCCCTCCCCCACCCGGCGCAGCGTGATGCCGGACCGGCGCGCGTCGTGGTCGGCGGCGAGGTCGGCCAGCGCGGTGCGCACCCGGGCGACCGGGCAGCGGAGCGCGCCGGCCAGCGTCGCCTCGTCGACCGGCCCGTCGGCCACGAACAGCAGCGCCTCCAGCCCGCCGCGCAGCTCCGCCGGGTCGAGCGCCACCTCCGGCTCCGGCTCGGGTGCCGGCGCCGGCTCGGGCTCGGGCATCCCCGGGAGGACCAGCGGCTCCTCGGGGACCGGCGGGACGTCGTCGTGACCCGGGGCCGGCCGCTCGGCGACGCGGGCGGCGAGCTCCGCGGCGACGGCGTCCCACACCGCGGGGTCGGCCGCGTCGGGGCGGTCGGGGTCCCGCTCGCGGGTGGCCTCGAGCTCGGCGGCCAGGGCCTCCCAGGAGATCGGGCCCCGCCCCTCCACCTCCCGCCCGTCCGGCTCCTGCTCACCCGGCCGGTCGCTCACGGCAGGTCCTCCGTCGCGACGTCGTCGGCCGGGTCCTCCGCGGCCGGGTCGGCGGGACCGGAGGGCACCGGGCCGGTCCACCGCACGTGCAGCTCCCCCAGCGGCGTCAGCTGGGTGAAGGTGACCCGCTGCTGGCGGTAGAGCTCCAGCAGGGCGAGGAAGCGGGCCACGACCTCCAGGGTCGAGCCGCACTCGGCGGTCAGCGCGCGGAAGGTGAGCGTCCCGGCGCCGATGAGCGCGGTGCGGACGGCGAGCAGCTGCTCGGCCACGCTCACCGGCGGCGCGTGCAGGTGCGAGACGCCGACGGTCGGCGGCTCCCTCGGCGTGAGCGCCTTCGCGGCGAGCGCGGCGAACCGCTCGGGGGTGACGCCGAGCAGCACCTCGGGCAGCAGCTCGGCGAACCGTGGCTCCAGCGGCGCCTCGCGGGGGTACCGGCCGGCGGCGACGGTCTCGCGCTCGCGGAGGAACGCGGCGGCCTGCTTGTAGGCGCGGTACTGCAGCAGCCGGGCGAACAGCAGGTCGCGGGCCTCGAGCAGCTCGAGGTCCTCCTCGTCCTCGATCTCGGCGGCGGGCAGCAGCCGCGCGGCCTTGAGGTCGAGCAGGGTGGAGGCGACGACGAGGAACTCGCTGGCCTGGTCGAGGTCGAGCACGTCGCCGAGCGCCCGCAGGTGGGCGATGAACTCGTCGGTGACCACCGACAGGGCGATCTCGGTGACGTCGAGCTGGTGCTTGCCGATCAGCTGCAGCAGCAGGTCGAACGGGCCCTCGAAGTTGGTGAGCCGCACGGTGAAGCGCGCCGGCTCCGCCGGGCGCTCCGCCACCGCCTGCACCTCACCGCTCACGGGGAGCAAGCGTATGCGCCCTGGCCTCCGTGCAGGGGCCCGCCGCGAGCGTGTGCGCGGCGGGGGGCACGGGGCGCCTCCGTCAGCCGCGCAGGCGGCGGACGAGCACCGAGTCCTCGCCCTGCTCCTCGAGGTCGGCGAGCAGCACCGCGATCGCCTCGCGCACGATGCGGCCGCGGTCGGCGGCCACGCCGTGCTGGGCGCGCAGCGTGAGCCGGGCGCTCTCCAGCGCCAGCAGCTCCTCGGCGGAGAGGTAGACGGTGATCTTCTCGTCGTGCCGGGTGCGGCCGTTGCCCGCCGCCCGGGCGGGCTTGCCCCGGGTGCGGGCGCCGGGGGCGGGAGCCGGCGCCGGCGCGCGGAAGGCGGCCAGCGCGTCGGCCGGCGCGCCGCCGGGGACCAGCGTGAGCGGGGCGGGCGACTCGTCGTCGGGGGCCGTCTCCGCCGCGCGGCGGGAACCCCGCAGCGCCGGGGAGCTGACCGCCGAGCTCACGCTCGGCAGCTCGGTGACCTCCGCCTGCGGCACGTCGGTGCGGCGGAACAGCTCGGCCGCGCCGGGGAGGACGGGGCGACGCGTCACAGGGCGATGACCTCCTTGGCCAGGTCGCGGTAGGCGGCCGCACCCGACGAGGTCGGCGCCCAGGTGGTGATCGGCTGGCCGGCGACGGTCGTCTCCGGGAAGCGCACGGTGCGCTGGATGACCGTCTGGAACACGGTGTCGCCGAAGGCCTCGACCACCCGGCTGAACACCTCCCGGCAGTGCACGGTCCGGGTGTCGTACATCGTGGCGAGGATCCCGGAGATCTCCAGCTCGGGGTTGAGCCGCTCGCGCACCTTGTCGATCGTGTCGACCAGCAGCGCCACGCCGCGCAGCGAGAAGAACTCGCACTCCAGCGGGATGACCACGCCGTGCGCCGCGGTCAGGGCGTTGACCGTGAGCAGGCCCAGCGACGGCTGGCAGTCGATGAGGACGTAGTCGTACTCGTCGCGGACGTCGGCCAGCTTGCGCAGCAGCGTCTGCTCGCGGGCGACCTCGCTGACCAGCTGCACCTCGGCGGCGGAGAGGTCGATGTTGCTCGGCACCAGGTCCAGGCCCGGGACGTCGGTGGGCACGCGGACGTCGGCCAGCGTGGTCCGCTGCTCCATGAGGGCGTTGTAGATCGTGCGGTCCAGCTGCTGGGAGGGGACACCCAGGCCGACCGACAGCGCGCCCTGCGGGTCCAGGTCGACCAGCAGCACCTTGCGGCCGTACTCGACCAGCGCGGCACCCAGGTTGATCGTCGACGTCGTCTTGCCGACGCCGCCCTTCTGGTTGCACATCGCGATGACCCGCGCCGGGCCGTGCTGGGTCAGCGGCGGCGGCTCGGGCAGCTTGCGCTGCCGCGCGCGGGCGGGGTCCAGCTTCGAGGCGGCCGCACCCATCTCCCCGCCGTCGGCCGGGAGTGCGAGGGCCTGCCCGGCCACGTCCCCTCGGATCGCCATGAGTGCCACTCCTCCGTGCTCCCCGGCGGAGCCGGCCGCGGTCTCGGCCGGCCCGGTCCGCTCGGGTCCTCTCCGACGGTAGGGAGATCACCACGAACGATCCACGGGACACGCCGGTTGCTGGCGGATGTCGCCCAGGTTCCGGAGTACCGGCGGGTAGCCGTGGGCAGGACCTGCCAGACGGGCGCCACCGCCCTCGTCAGGACAGGGCCCTCGGGTGGCTGCTGGCGTACACCTCGCGCAGCTTGTCGACGGTGACCAGGGTGTAGACCTGGGTCGTCGTCACCGACGCGTGGCCGAGCAGCTCCTGCACGACGCGGACGTCGGCGCCGCCGTCGAGCAGGTGGGTGGCGAACGAGTGCCGCAGCGTGTGTGGCGAGACGTGGTCGGGGTCCAGCCCGGCCCGCTCGGCCGCCGACCGCAGGATCGCCCAGGCGCTCTGCCGCGACAGCGGCCCGCCGCGGGCGTTGAGGAACAGCCGCCCGCCCCGGACGCCGCCCCTCCCCGCCGCGGCCAGCGCCGGGCGGGCGCGCACCAGGTAGTCCTCGACGGCGCGCAGCGCGTAGCTGCCCACCGGGACGATCCGCTCCTTGCCGCCCTTGCCGGCCAGCCGCACCACGGCCTGGCCGCGGTCGAGGTCGTCGACGGCGAGGCCGACCGCCTCGGAGATGCGCGCGCCGGTGCCGTAGAGCACCTCGAGCAGCGCCCGGTCGCGCAGCCCGCGCGGGCCCTCGACCGACCCCGCGGCCTCGATCAGCGCCACCACCGCCTCGACCGGGATCGCCTTGGGCAGCCGCCGCGCCGGCGCGGGCGGGCGGACCTCCGCGGCGACGTCGCCGGGCACCAGCCCGTCGAGCAGCGCGAAGCGGTGCAGCCCGCGGACGGCGACGACGGCGCGCGCGGCCGAGGTGGCCGACAGCGGCGGGTGCTCGTCGTCGCCGGCCCGCAGCGCCGCGAGGAACCCGGAGACGTCGCTCTCCGCGACCTCCCCCAGGCCCCGCACCCCGGCGTCGGCGAGGAACCGCGCGTACCGGCGCAGGTCGCGCCGGTAGGAGGCGATCGTGTTGGCGGCCAGGCCGCGCTCGACGGCGAGGTGGTCGAGGTAGCCGCCGACCACCCGCTCGACGTCGGGACCGGCACCCGGCGTCGTCGTCGGGCCCCGCCCCCCGGCCCGGCCCTGCGCGCCGGTCCGCTCCTCGCTCGTCCCCCGCTGCGGCGCTCCCGTCGCTGTCGTCAGGACAGGACCTCCTCCCAGGGCACGGCGGTCATCCCGTGCGCCTCGGCCACCTCGGACAGGGTCACCTGCCCGGCGACGACGTTGACGCCGTGCGCCAGCGCCGGGTCCGCGGCGACGGCCGCCCGCGTCCCCTGCTCGGCCAGGGCCATGACGTAGGGCAGCGTCACGTTGGTGAGCGCGTGCGTGGAGGTGTTCGGGACGGCGCCGGGCATGTTCGCCACGCAGTAGAACACCGACTCGTGCACCCGGAAGGTCGGGTCGTCGTGTGTCGTGGGACGGGAGTCCTCGAAGCACCCGCCCTGGTCGACGGCGATGTCGACGAGCACCGACCCCGGCTTCATCCGGCTGACCAGCTCGTTGCTCACCAGCGTGGGCGCCTTGGCGCCGGGGACCAGCACCGCGCCGATCACCAGGTCGGCGTCGAGGACGGCACGCTCGACCTCGTAGGCGTTGGAGGTCACCGTCTGCAGGTGGCCGCGGTAGACCCGGTCGGCCGCGCGCAGCTTGTCGACGTCGCGGTCGAGGACGACGACCTCGGCCTGCATGCCCAGGGCGATGGTCGCGGCGTTCATGCCCGACACCCCGGCGCCGATGACGACGACCTTGGCCGCGTAGACGCCCGACACCCCGCCGAGCAGGACCCCGCGGCCGCCGTGCGCGCGCTCGAGGCTGTGCGCGCCGACCTGCGGCGCCATCCGCCCGGCGACCTCGCTCATCGGCGCGAGCAGCGGCAGCGCGCCGCCGGCCGTCTGCACGGTCTCGTAGGCGATCGCGGTGGTGCCGGAGGCGACCAGGGCCTCGGTGCACGCCCGCGAGGCGGCCAGGTGGAGGTAGGTGAACAGCGTCTGCCCGGCGCGCAGCCGCCCGTACTCCTCCTCGACCGGCTCCTTGACCTTGAGCAGCAGGTCGGCGTCGGCCCACACGTCGTCGGCGCTCGCGACGATCCGCGCGCCGGCGGCGGTGTAGTCGGCGTCGGGGATGGAGCTGCCCTCCCCCGCGCCCTGCTCGACGAGCACCGTGTGCCCGGCCCGGGTCAGCTCCGTGACCCCGGCCGGGGTCAACGCCACCCGGTACTCCCTGTTCTTGACCTCGCGGGGCACACCGACGCGCATGACCACTCCTGGATGTTCGACCGGGCCGAGGTCGTCGGCCCGCGCCTGCCGTCCGCTCCCGGGTGAGGGAGCTCACTCCGGACCCTAGAGCCTGGCCGCTCCCGCGCTGCCGGGACCGCGCGCAGCGCCGACGATGGCGGAGGCCGGAACGCGTCACCGAACCCCCGGGAGGACCCGCTGATGCGCCTGTACGCCGCCCGACCCGACGCCCGCCTGCGCCAGGCGGCGGCCGACGCCGGACTGCTGGCCTGGGCCGTGCTGTGGGTGCTGGTGGCGCGCGCGGTGCACGGGGCGGTGCTGGCGCTGGCCGCGCCCGGCCGGGCGGTGGAGGACCTCGGGACGTCGGTCGCCGACAGCATGGGCTCGGCCGCCGACGCCGCGCAGGACGTGCCGGTGGTCGGCGACGAGCTGTCCTCCCCGTTCGACGCGCTCGGCGACGCCGCGGGCTCCGTGCGGGGCGCCGGGCAGGCGGCGCAGGACGCCGTCGGCACGCTCGCGCTGCTCCTCGCCGTCGTCCTGGTGGTGCTGCCGGTGGGCTGGCTGCTGCTGCGCTGGCTGCCGTGGCGGCTGCGCTGGGTGCAGGACGCGACGGCGGTGGAGCGGCTGGCCGGCGGCCCCGACCCGGACCTGCACCTACTCGCCGCCCGCGCCGTCGCCACCGCTCCGCTCCCCCGGCTGGCCGCGCTGCCGCCGGGAACCGGCGCGGCCTGGCGGGCCGGCGACCCCGCCGCGGTGCGGGCGCTGGCCGCGCTGGAGGCCGGGCGGCTGGGGCTGCGGCTGCCCGTCCCGGACGCGGCGGGCTCCGGCGCCACCGCGCCGCCGCTCTCGGGTTGAGGACGCGGCCACCGGTGCCGATGTCACCTCCCGAGCCGGGAGGTGACCGTGGGACGAGCGAGACGGCGGCGGGGCCCGTCAGCCGGCGGGATCGCCGGGCGGGTGGCCGCCGTGGCGGCGGTGGGGCTGGTCGTGCTGTCGGCACCGGCCACGGACCTCGCCGCGCAGGTGACCGCGTCCTGGGCGCCGTTCCGCGACGCGGGCACCGCCGACGGCCCGGAGCCCGCCCGCGTGGCCGACGCGCCGCAGCCGGTCGCGGCGGCGCCCGGGCCGGTGGTCGACGCCCCGGTGCTCGCGCTGCCGGTGCCGCGCCGGCTGCACGTCGAGGTGCCGAGCCCGCTGGTCCCGCGCGGCGAGCCGCTGCAGACCACGCCGCCGCCCGCGCAGTGCGGCGGCTACGGCAGCCTGCGCCAGGTGCCGCCGGGCGTCGTCCCGGGGGTGGGGTCGGCGACGGTGAGCTGGCAGGCCGACGGCCGGGAGTCGGTGCAGGGCTACCGGGTGACGGCGGTCAGCCAGCAGCTGGTCCCCGGCCCGCAGCCGGCGCCGCCGCAGGTGACCGTCGGGCAGCGCGGCGACTGCGGCGAGGTGACCGCGGGCGTCGGCGGGCTGACCAGCGGCGTCCCCTACGTCTTCTGGCTCGAGGAGCTCGTCCTCGACGCCGGCACTCAGGTCACCGAGTACGAGCAGGTCGGCTGGTCCAGCCCCGTCGTCATCGGCTGACGCGGCGAGATCGGCGACGTCGTGGCGATCAGCGCCTGACGGCCACGAGATCGCCGATCCCGGTGCGGGCGGGGGCCGTCAGGTGGCGTCGACGGGGCGCAGGCGCGGGCCGGCGGCGCGGTGCTGGGCGGCGGCGAGCAGGCCGATGACGGCGGCGGCGTTGCGGATCCGCCCGTCGAACACCCACTGCACGGCGTCGTCCAGCGGCACCCGCTCGACGGTCATGTCGAGCTCCTCGTGCTCCACGGTGAAGCCCACGGGCCGGTCGACGTCGGACAGGCCCTCGGCGAGGTAGACCAGCACCAGCTCGTCGCAGAAGCCCGGGGTGCTGAAGCTCGTGGTGAGCAGCGACCACCGCTCGGCGGCCATGCGCACCTCCTCGGCCAGCTCCCGCTTCGCGGTCTCCAGCGGCGGCTCGCCGTCGGCGTCGCGCAGGCCGGCGGGCAGCTCCCACAGGTAGCCGCCGACCGGGTGCCGGTACTGCCGCAGCAGCACCACCTGCCCGTCGTCGCCCAGCGCGACGACGGCGACCGCGCCCGGGTGGCGGACCACCTCGCGCACGCTGTCGCCGCCGCCGGGCATGGCGACGGTGTCCTTGACCAGCGAGATGACCCGCCCCTCGTAGACCGTCTCGCTGTCGAGGACGCGGTAGTCGCCGTCGGCGGCCGGCTCGGTCACCTCAGATCCCGACCTTCTCCGCCTCGACCTCCACCGGCACCGGCAGCCGGGCGGACTCGGCGCGGTCGATGGCCGCGTCGACGAACGCCGCGAACAGCGGGTGCGGGCGGGTGGGCCGGCTCTTGAGCTCCGGGTGGGCCTGGGTGCCGACGAAGAACGGGTGCACCTCGCGCGGCAGCTCGGCGAACTCGACCAGCAGGCCGTCGGGCGAGGTGCCGCTGAACACCAGGCCGGCGTCGGAGAGCCGGTCGCGGTAGGCGTTGGCCACCTCGTAGCGGTGCCGGTGCCGCTCGGTGATCTCGGTCGAGCCGTAGGCGGCCGCGGCCTGCGAGCCCTTGAGCAGGTGCGCCGGGTAGCTGCCCAGCCGCATGGTGCCGCCCAGCCCGCGCTCGCCGGCGATGACGTCGACCTGGCTGGCCATGGTGGCGATGACCGCGTCGGGGGTGTCGGGGTCGAACTCGGCGGAGTTGGCCTGCTCGAGCCCGGCCACGTTGCGGGCGTACTCGATGACCATGCACTGCAGGCCCAGGCACAGCCCCAGGGTCGGGATGCCGTTGGTGCGGGTGTAGCGGATCGCGCCGAGCTTGCCCTCGATGCCGCGGACGCCGAAGCCGCCGGGGACGCACACGCCGTCGACGTCGGACAGCGCGGCCGCCGCCCCCTCGGGGGTCTGGCAGTCGTCGGAGGGCACCCAGCGGATCTGCACCCGGGCGCGGTGGGCGAACCCGCCCGCGCGCAGCGCCTCGCTGACCGACAGGTAGGCGTCGGGCAGGTCGACGTACTTGCCGACCAGCGCGATCGTCACCGTCTGCTTCGGGCGGTGCACCCGCTCGAGCAGGTCACCCCACACGGTCCAGTCGACGTCGCGGAAGGGCAGGCCCAGCCGGCGGACGACGTAGGCGTCCAGGCCCTCGCGGTGCAGCACCTTGGGGATGTCGTAGATCGACGGCGCGTCGGGGCAGGAGATCACGCCCTCGGCGTCGACGTCGCACATCAGGCTGATCTTGCGCTTGAGGCCGGTGCCGATCTCGCGGTCGGCGCGGCAGACCACCGCGTCGGGCTGGATGCCGATGTTGCGCAGCGCGGCGACCGAGTGCTGCGTCGGCTTGGTCTTCAGCTCGCCCGACGGCGCGATGTAGGGCACCAGCGAGATGTGCAGGAAGAAGCAGTTGTCCCGGCCGATCTCGTGGCGCACCTGCCGGGCGGCCTCGAGGAAGGGCAACGACTCGATGTCGCCGACGGTGCCGCCGATCTCGGTGATGACGACGTCCACGCCCTCGTCGTGCTCCGTGCCAGACTCCGCGGCGGCGAGGATGCGGGACTTGATCTCGTTGGTGATGTGCGGGATGACCTGCACGGTGTCACCGAGGTACTCCCCGCGCCGCTCCTTGGCGATCACGTCGGAGTAGACCTGCCCGGTGGTGACGTTCGAGCGCCGGCCGAGGTCGGTGTCGAGGAACCGCTCGTAGTGGCCGACGTCGAGGTCGGTCTCGGCGCCGTCCTCGGTGACGAAGACCTCGCCGTGCTGGAACGGGTTCATCGTCCCGGGGTCCACGTTGAGGTACGGGTCCAGCTTCTGCATGGTCACCCGCAGGCCGCGGGCGGACAGCAGAGCGCCGAGGGAACTGGCCGTCAGGCCCTTGCCGAGAGAGGAGACAACTCCACCGGTGACGAAGACGAACTTCGTCGGCTGGGAGTTGTGGAGGAGCCCGCGATCACGCATTCCAGGTCGACCCACGGGAACCCACCGTAACACGGTCCGGGTCCTCGTCCCGGCTGTCCGCGGGCACGCCCCGCCGGCCCGGCGCGGTCGTGGCCAGCGTCACCAGCAGCGGCACGAGCAGCGCGGCGGCGGTCGCGGGCAGCGCGACGCCGGAGTCGTTGACCGCGGCGCCCAGGGCCAGGCCCATCGCCGCGGCGACCAGCCCGGCGCGCAGCACGGCGGCGTCGGCCGGGCGCAGGCCCGAGCCGCCGTCGCGGAGCAGGCCGGGACCGCGCAGCAGCGCGGGCCGGCGGCCACGCACCAGCCAGACGGCGGCCACGAGCGCCACCGGCAGCATCCAGGCCAGCGCGCTGCCGAGCAGGATGCCGGCGTTGGCCGAGGCCTTCCGGCTCACCACCGTCCACGCCTCACCGGTGAGCAGCTGCTCGACGAACCGGCCGAGGTGGCTGCGCTCGGCGGCCGGCCGCAGCCAGTCCAGGAACGCCAGCGTGCCGACGGCGACCACCCCGGCGCCGAGCACCGCGGCCAGCCGCACCGCGGTCACCCGCACGCCGGTGAGCAGCATCGCCAGCAGCAGGAAGCCGGGCAGCACCGCGAGCACGCCGCCGAAGTCGCGGCCGAGCCCCGGCGCGCCGACCAGCACCACGGTGGCCAGCCCGGCGCCCAGGACCACGGCGCCGGTGACCCGCCGCGCCCGCCGCCCGCCGTCGTCCCGCCCGGCGCGGCGGCCGGCCGCGGTGGCGACGACGGCGGTGCCGACCAGCGCGGCCGCCGCCAGCAGGCCGGAGGTGAGGTTGCCGTAGCCGGTGAACCGCCCGGCGACGATCGCGTCGTAGCCGAGCAGCCCGTCCAGCTCCAGCGACGAGCCGGTGAGCACGTCGGCGACCAGCGTGCCGACGGTGACCGCGAGGACGGCCAGCGGCGGCCCGCCCCGGCGGCGGCGCCACGGCCCCAGGACGGCGACCGCGACCACCGCGGCGTCGGCCACCAGCAGCGCCCCGGCCAGCGCCCACCGCGGCGAGCCGGCGCGCTCCCAGGGCAGCAGCCCGGCCAGGTAGGTGGCCACCGGCAGCGCCGCGGCCGCCAGGGCCGCGAGCTCCAGCACCGGCCGCAGCCGGGCGCGCGGCCGCGCGCCGCGGGTGAGGCCGAGCACCAGCACGCCGAGGACGACGACGGCGGCCTGCACCGCCACCAGCGCCGTGAAGAACGTGCCGGTGCTGCGGTGGTGGGTGACCGCGGCGGTGTTGGCCCGCTCCAGCTCCGCGACCGCCTCCGCGGTGGCCGGACGGCCCCCGGCCACGGTGAGCGGCTGGCCGTTGACCGACGCCGGCTGCTCGAGGTCCAGCGCGCGCAGCACCGTCGGGGCGACGTCGATGAGCTGGGTGAACGGCGCCCGGCCGGTGCTGGCCGACGTCAGCCACCCCGGTCCGGGGAACCCGGGGCCCGAGGCGATGCCCACGTGCAGCTGCGGGCGGCCGTCGTTGACCTCCGAGACGCCCTGCACCAGCAGCAGCGTCTCGCCGGGCAGCGTGTCCACGGCGGCGCGCAGCCGGGCCACCTGCTCGTCGACGGCGGCCAGCGCGGCCTCGCGGGAGACCGGGTCGGTGCCGGTCTCGCTGCCCTCGGGCGCGGGGACGCCGGCGTCGACCAGGCCGTCGAGGGAGACCAGCGTGAGCGGGCAGGGCTCCAGCAGCGCGGCCAGCGCCGCCGGGTCGGCCGGCAGCGCGTCCTCGCGGGTCAGCCCGACCCCGGGCGCGGCCACGGCCAGCGCCGCCGCCCGGCCGACGACCGTCGCGCAGCCGACCGCGGCGCCGAGGGCCCCCGGCTCGGCGCCGAAGCGGGCGCTGGCGTCGTCCTCGGCGACCGCGCGGACGGCGCTGAGCGGATCGGCCAGCCCCGCCTCCGCCAGCCGCTCCTGCAGTCCGCAGTGCGACAGCTCGGGGCTGGCCGGCGGCCCGGCCGGCACGGGCTCCTGCGAGGGGGCCGCGCCGGACCCGCCGGGGGCGTCCGGTGTCTCCCCCGGCAGCGGCACGGTGGGCAGCGGGACCATCGGCAGCATCTCGTCCGGCGCCGGGAAGCGGGCCCGGTTGCCCGCGCCGAGGGTGGCCCAGCCGTCGAGCAGGCAGGTGGTGGAGCGGGCCGCGCGCACCGACACCGCCCCGACCGGCGAGGTGTCGGCCAGCTCCCACAGGGCCGGCGTCCGCCCGGGGTCGACGTCGTCCCACACCAGCCCGGGCACGCCGACGACGAGCACCCGGTCGGCGCGCCGGCCGTCGTCCGCCGCCGCCGATCCGGGCAGCCCGAGGGCGAGCAGCGCCAGCAGCACGGACAGCAGGACGGCGGCGCGCCTCACCGCGGGGGCCCCAGCAGCTCGCGGTAGACGGCGACCAGGGTGCGGGCGGTGGCGGCCTCGTCCGGCCAGCCCGCCGCCCGCGCCCGCCCGGCCTCGGCCAGCGCGGCGGCGCGGGCGGGGTCGGCCAGCAGGTCGGCGACCGCGCCGGCCAGCGCGGCGGCGTCGCCGGCGGGCACGAGCAGCGCGCCGTCGCCGAGCAGCTCGGGCAGCCCGCCGGTGCGGGTGGCGACCAGCGGCGTGCCGGCCCGCAGCGCCTCCTGGGCGGTGAGCGAGCGCGCCTCCCAGCGGGAGGGCAGCACGACCAGGTCGGCGGCCGCCAGCAGGTCGGCGACGTCGTCGCGGCGGCCGAGCAGGGTCACCGGCAGCCGCTGCGCGGCGATCCGGGCGGACAGCTCGGCCTCCAGCGGCCCGTCACCGGCGATCGCGACCAGCGGCGCGCGGTCCCCGGCCGCTCCACGGGCCAGGGCCGCGGCGGCGTCGAGGAGGACGTCGTAGCCCTTCTGCGGGTGCAGCCGCCCGACGGCGAGCACCAGCGGGCGGCCGTCGGCCAGCCCCAGGCCGGCGCGGACCTCGTCGCGGGACCGGCGGGCCGGCGGCAGCGCGGGCGCCGACACCGGCGCCACCCGGACGTCGCGGGCGCCGAGGCGGCGGGCGTTGTCGGCGAGGTCACCGGAGGCGGCCAGCACGACGTCGGCGGCGCGGACGGTGGCCCGCTCGGCGGCGGCCAGCACCCGGCGGAGCGGGCCGGAGCGCTCGGGCAGCGCGTTGTGCAGGGTGACCACCAGCGGGCGGCGGGTGCCGCCGCGCACCGCGGCGGCGGCGACCAGGCCGGCGCGCAGCCCGTGGGCGTGCACGAGGTCGGCCCCGGCGGCGGCGGGGCGCAACGCGAGCACCGCGCGGGTGTCGGCGAGCGGGTCGAGCCCGGCGGAGATCTCCACCGGGGTGAAGCCGGCCGCGGCGGAGAAGCCGAACAGCGCGTCGGTGGCCGCGGGCCCGCAGACGGTGACCCCGGCGCCGGCGCCGGCCAGCGCGGGCAGCACCGAGCGCAGGTGGGTGCCGACGCCGCCGGTGCTGGTGGCGAGCACCTCGGCCACCCGGCGGCCGGCCAGCGGTCGGGCCTCAGCCACCGTGCACCTCCGTCCCCCCGGGCGTCCGCAGCGCGCGCACCGCCGCGGTCAGGGGGCGGCGCGCCGTCCCCATCATGACCGCCGCCGCCACGGCGGTCACGGTCGCCGCCGCCAGCAGCCCCGCCCCCGCCGTCGCGAGCAGCGAGCCGCCGGGCACCGGGTCGGCGCCCAGTGCGCGGGCGACCGCGAGGCCCGCGACCGCGCCCGCCCCGGCGGCGAGCAGCGCGGGCAGCCCCAGGCGGGCCAGCCCGGCCAGCCCCGTGGGCCCCGCCGTCCGCGCCGTGACGACGAGCAGGCCGAGGCCCGCGGCGGTCACCCCGACGCTGTGCCCGGCGGCCAGCGCCAGCGCCCGGTCCGCGACCGGCAGCGCGGCGGACAGGACGACGTCGGCGGCCACGGCGAGCAGCCACCCGCCGAGCACGCACGCCGTCGGCGCCCTCCACAGCCCGCGGGCGTAGAGCGCCCGGGTGAGGACGGCGACCAGGCCGTAGCCGACCAGGCCCGGGGCGAAGGCGACGACGGCGTCGCGCAGCGCGGCGACCCGGTCGGCCTCCCCGTCGACGAGGAACACCCGCGCCATCGGCCCGGCGACGGCGGCCAGCACCGCGGCGGCCCCGGCGCTGGCGGCCACGACCAGCGCGGTGACCGGCGCCAGCGCGCGGCGGTAGCCGGGCAGGTCCCCGACCGCGGCGCGCTCGGCCATGAGCGGGTAGGCGGAGGTGGCCAGCGGCACCGCGACCGCCGCCCACGGCACGAGGAACAGCGTGAGCCCGGCGGTGTAGGCGACCTGGGTGCCGTCGGGCCCGTCGCCGGCCAGTCGGATGGCGACCGCGGCCACCAGCTGCTGCCCGGCGAGGGTGAGCACCCCGGCGACCGCCAGCCGGCGCACCTGCGGCGCCGCGCCCACCGGGAACCGCAGCGCGGGCCGCAGCCCCAGGTGCAGCCCCCGCACCGGCAGCAGCACCGCCAGGGCCAGGGCCAGCACGCCGAGCGTCGTCCCGACGCCGAGGACCAGCTCGCCCGTCGTCGTCAGGTCCCGGACCTCCCGGCCGCCGCCGGTCCACGCGAAGGCGGCGTACGCGGCGGCGACGACGACGCTGGACAGCAGCGGCGCCAGGGCCGGCCAGGCGAAGCGGCGGTGGGCCTGCAGCACGCCGGTGGCGACGACGGCGAGGCCGTAGAGCACCACCTGCGGCGCGAACACGACGAGGAAGCGGGCGGCCAGGTCGACCTCGGCGGGCGTGCCGCCGCCGAGCAGCAGTTCGGCGACCGGGTGCGCGAGGACGGCGAGCAGCGCGGCCAGCGGCGCGAGCACCAGCAGCGTCCAGCCCAGCAGCGCCGAGGCGGTCCGGCGGACCTGCTCGCGATCCCCGGCGGCGATGCCGGCGGCCAGCATCGGCACGACGAGGGAGGCCAGCGCCCCGCCCGCCACCACCTCGAAGACGATGTTCGGGACGGTGTTGGCCGCGGTGTAGGTGTCGCCGGTGCTGTCCGCGCCGACGGCGTTGGTGAAGACCAGCGTGCGCCCGAAGCCGGCGAGGCGGGCCAGCACGGTGAGGACGGCGATCAGCGCGGCGGCGCCGGCGACCCCCTGTGCGACGCGGCGGCCGGGCGGGCGCACCGCCGGTCCCGCGCTCACGCCGGGCGGCGGCCGAGCCGGTCGAGCTCCCGCAGGCCCGGCGTGGCCTCGATGACCCGGGTGAAGCTGACCCGCTCGCTGGCGAGGGTGAGCGCGGTGACCGCGGCCAGCAGGCCCGCGCGCGCCGGGCGCGAGGGGACGGTGGCGGCCCGCAGTCCGAGCACCGCGCCGAGGGCGTTGGCGCCGGCGTCGCCGAGCATCACCCGCTCGCCGAGGTCGGCGGGCAGCACCGCCAGCGCGGCGCCGAGCGGGCCGGCGGCCAGGCCGCCGGCCGGGCCGCGCAGGCCCGCCGCGGCGGCGAGCGCGCCGGCCTTGGCCGCGCGGCCGGGGCGCAGGTCGAGCAGGTTGACCAGGTTGGCGGTGCCGGCGACCAGGCCGGTGGCGAGGACGGCGTCGGCGATCCCCCGCTCGCCTCGGGCCCCACGCGCGCGCGCCGAGAGCAGCGCCGCGACCGCGGCGGCCGCGCCGATCCCGGCGACCTTGACCGCGCCGGCCGACACCCGGCCGGCCCGCAGCGCGGCGAGGTGCCCGGCGAGGCCCTTGTCCCGCGCCTGCTCGGGGCGGGCGCCGGCGAGGTCGTCGTAGCCGCCGACCAGCCCGGACACCGCCCCGGCGACGGCGGCGGCGGCGCGGGTGCCGGCCGGGGCGCCGAGCACGGCGCCGGCGGTGGCGGCCGCGGCCAGCGCCGGCCCGCCGAGCAGGGTCACCGGCCGCCCGGCGTAGTTGGTGCGCCGCCACGGGGCGCCGGCGGGGCGGGCGTCGAGCGCGGCCGCGGCGGCGAGACCCGCCCGGGCGGCGGCCGCGCCGGCGGCGGCGAGCAGGAACCGGCGGCCGGTCACGGGGTGGTGGCGGGCACCGGCGGGACCGGCTGGGTGTCCTCCCCGGTGCCGTACTTGCCGGAGGTGCCCTCGCGCTCGCGGCCCAGCGCCAGCACGGTGCTGATCTGGCCCGAGGGGCTGGTCACGTTGTCCACCGAGGAGACCGCCGCGGAGACCGCGGGGTCGGCGCGCACGACGCCCACCAGGCCGGTCTCCCCCGCCGAGTCGGCGTCGCCGGCCACGACCGCGCCCGAGCCCTCGGCGTCGAGGGCGGTGACCAGGTCCAGCAGCACGTCGTTGCGGTCGGCGGCGTCCTCGCCGGTCGGCGCCCCGGCGGTGAGCACCACGGCGAAGTCGGCCGGGGTGACCGACGCGGAGTCCTGGGAGAGGACCTCCAGCGCCGACAGCCCGGCCAGCACGGTGGACACCGCGGCGGTGTCGGGGGCCGGGGTGCCGTCGGCCGGGACCATGAGGACCTGGGCGAGCAGCGCGCCGACCAGCTGGCCGGTGTCGTCGGTCTCGGGCAGCACGACGCCGGCCGGGCGGCCGGGGCCGGTCACGTAGCTCTGCAGGCCCGCCTCGCTGGCCGGGTCGCTGTACTCCGGCGCGAGCGAGACCTGCCCGGAGATCGTCCCGCCGGCCTCGGTGACCAGCGCGGTGACCTCCTCGACGGTGTCGGTGGTGACCTCCTCGGAGGCCTGCACCAGCAGCACGCTGCGGCCGGTCAGCGCGCCCTGCACCAGGGCCGGGGCGACGGCGGACTCGAAGGCCTGGCTGCTGTCGACCTGCGTCTGCAGGTCCTGGGTGGTGTCCTCCAGCGCGCGCTTGTCGTCCTGCAGCGAGGTGACCTGGCCCTGCAGGTTGTCCAGCAGCGGGCCCGACAGCTGGGTCGCGCCGATCACCAGCCCCAGGGCGATCGCGAGGAACACCGCGATCAGGGAGACCAGGTGGTACCGGAAGTCGATCACGAGAAGAGGTTCTCCAACCAGAACACGAAGCTGTCCCACTGGTCGACCAGCAGGTCGAAGTAGATCCGCCCGGCGGTGGTGACGGCCAGGGCGGCGACGATGGCGACCAGCGCGGCGAGCACGAGCACGACCAGCGCGGCGGTCGAGATGCGGCTGCGGTAGAGCCGGCTCACGCCCTTGGCGTCGACCAGCTTGCCGCCCAGCCGCAGCCGGGTGAGGAAGGTCGAGGCCATGCCGCCGCGGCCCTTGTCGAGGAACTCCACCAGCGTGGCGTGCGTGCCGACGGCCACGATGAGCTTGGCGCCCTTCTCGTCGGCCAGCAGCATCGCGATGTCCTCGCTGGTCGCCGCGGCCGGGAAGGTGATCGCGTCGACGCCGAGGTCCTGCACCCGCTTGAGGCCGGGGGCGCGGCCGTCGACGTAGGCGTGCACGACGACCTCGGCGCCGCTCTTGAGGACGTGGTCGCTGACCGAGTCCATGTCGCCGATGATCATGTCCGGCGAGTAGCCGGCCTCGATGAGCGCGTCCGCGCCGCCGTCGACGCCGATGAGGACCGGCCGGTAGTCCCGGATGTAGGACCGCAGCGCCTGCAGGTCCTCCTTGTAGTCGTAGCCGCGGACGACGACGAGCACGTGCCGGCCGTCGATGGCCGTCTGCACGTCGGGCACGCCGACGCCGTCGAGCAGCAGCGCGCGCTCGCGCTTCATGTACTCCATCGTGTTGGTGGCGAACGCCTCCAACTGCGTGGACAGCCCGGCCTTGGCCTCGGCCATCGCGGTCGCGACGGTCTCCGGCGTCTGCTCGGTGCCCTTCGCGACGGCCGTGCCGTCGGGGCCGTAGAGCGTGTCGCCCTCGACGCGGACCTGCGCGCCCTCCTTGAGCGCGGCGAACACGTCCTTGCCGACGCCGTCGACGAGGGGGATGCCGGCCGCGGTGATGATCTCCGGGCCGAGGTTCGGGTAGCGCCCGGAGATGCTGGGGGCGGCGTTGACGACGGCGCCGACCCGGGCGGCGACGAGGGAGTCGGCGCTGACCCGGTCGATGTCCACGTGGTCGATGACGGCGATGTCGCCGGGCCGCAGGCGCTTGGTGAGGTTCTTCGTGCGACGGTCCAGCCGGACGGTGCCGCTCACCCCGGGTGCCGCCTCCTGGGCCCGGCTCCGTCGCAGGGTGCCGATGCGCATTGGCCGATGGTCCCACGCACGCCGTCGGCGGTTCTCCTCCGACGCGCAACTGCAACGGTCTGGTCACGCAGGGTGCCCGACACCACGGCCGACGCGACACGCCCGGCACGCACGCCCCACCAGCACCGCTCCATCTCCCAGCGGCGCTGTCTAGCGTTGCCCGCTGTGACACGTGGGGCTCCTGCTGCCAGCATCCCGGCGACCCGTCCCGGGGCCGCGGAGGAAGGGCCGGAGACGACGGCTCCCTCGCACATCCGCGCTGTGCCCGGGGGCCCGGCGCCCGCACCGGCCCCCGTGCCCGGCCCGCCGCCCGCCCCCGCGAGGCGGCCCGGGGACGCGCCGGCCGGGGAGCGCCGGGCCGCCCGGCGGCGGGAGCGGCGCGGCTCGGGCGTGCGGGAGCGCCGCCGGCGGGAGACCCACGACCGGATCGTCGACGCCGCTGCCGAGCTGTTCGCCGAGCGCGGCTTCGACGCGGTGAGCGTCGTGGAGATCGCGCAGCGCGCGGGCGTGGTGGAGAAGACGGTCTTCAACCACTTCCCGGTCAAGGAGGGGCTGGTCCTCGCCGCCGATCCGCCGATGCGGGCCGCGCTGCTCGACGCCGTCGCCACCCGCCCGGCCGGGGAGTCGGTGGCCGCGGCGGCGGGGACGTTCGTCGTCCGGGCGATGTCCATGCTCGGCACGCCCGAGGCCGCCGAGGGCGTGGCCGCGATGGCCCAGGTCGTCCGGGGCTCGCGGACGCTGCAGGCCCGCGAGCGGGAGATCCTCGGCGAGCTCACCGCGGCGCTGGCGGCGCAGATCCGCGCGGAGACCGGCGCCGGCGACGGCGCGGTCGAACCCGAGCTCACCGCCGCGGCGGTCACCGCGCTCTACGGGCGGCTGCTGGAGCTGGCCCGCGACCGGGTGCTGGCCGGCGTCACCGGCCCCGAGCTGGCCGAGGAGCTGCGCACCGCCGGTCGCCGCGGGCTGTCGCTGCTGCAGTTCGGCCTGGCGGGCTACGCGAAGCGCCGCTGACCGCGCCGAGGGCTCGCCGCGACCGTCGAGCTCACCGCCGCGGACGGCGGCGCCCCGCGGGCGGGCACCCGGCCGCGCTGTGCGTGCCGCTGCGCTGAGCGCCCGGCTCAGGCCGGCAGCTGCAGCGCCCGCAGCAGCTGGTCGGCGCGGTCGCCGGGGATGTCCGGGTCCTTCGTGAACAGCGCGACGGCGACCATGTACTCGTCGTCGCCGGCCCAGCCGCGGCCCTCGGCGACGATCCGGCGGATCTGCTCGCGCACCTTCGGCTCGCTGCTGTAGGGCCCGTAGTCCAGGCCCATGGCGAGGAAGTTGACCACCCGGTAGCCGAGGTCGGCGGCGGTGCTGACGGTGGTGACCGGGTCGGCGTAGCTCGCGACCGCGGTGACCACGTGGTCGTAGCCGGCCTTGAGCAGCTGCAGCGTGAGGTCGTTGCCGCGGACGCCGCCCCACAACTCGGGCATGAGGATGTCGCGGTCGGGCGCCGGGATGTAGGGCGGGTTGGCGATCGCGGTGGTCACCGGCTCGCCGCCGGCCGCGTCGGCCTGGTCGAAGAAGTCGCCGAGCTCGACGGTGTAGCGGTCGGCGACCCCGCGCCCGGCGATGTTGGCCCGCGCCTTCCGCACCGAGTCCTCGCTGATGTCGTAGCTGCGGACGCGCAGGCCGGGCAGGCCCTGCACGACGTCGGCGATCGCCGAGGCGTCACCGGTGCCCAGCTCGACCAGCGGCGCGGTCTCCCACCCCAGCTGCTCGCGGTACTGCTGCAGCAGCATGCAGACCGAGAAGCCGTAGTGCGCCGACTCGTCGGCGGAGCTGAAGCAGCTCACCGGTCACCCCCGGCGGTCCGGGCGGGGCAGGCCGCGGCGAGGGGTGACGGGAGCGGGACGTCGACGCGCACGGGTCCCGCCTACCCCCGTCACCCGATCGACACTCCTGCGTCCCACCACCCGGTCGTGTACGACCGGGCGGGCTCCTACGCGGTGCGGGCCGCGGCGGCGACGGCGAGCAGCTCCCGGGCGTGCGCCTGCCCGGTCTCGCTGTCGGCGAGGCCCGAGAGCATGCGCGCCAGTTCCCGCACCCGGTCCTCGCCGTCGACGGCCCGGATGTCGGTGGCGGTGACGCCCGCGGCGGTGTCCGGGGACTTGTCCACCACGAGGTGGGTGTCGGCGAAGGCGGCCACCTGCGCGAGGTGGGTGACGACGACGACCTGGTGGTCGCGGGCCAGCCGGGCCAGCCGCCGCCCGATCTCCCCGGCCGCCTGCCCGCCGACACCGGCGTCGACCTCGTCGAACACCATCACCGGCACCGGGTCGGCGCCGGCGAAGACCACCTCGATCGCGAGCATCACCCGGGACAGCTCACCGCCGGAGGCGCCGCGGTGCACCGGCCGCGGCGGGGCGCCGGGGTGGGCGGCCATGAGCAGCGCGACCTCGTCGACGCCGTCGGGCCCCGGCTGGTCGGGGTGGCTGTCGATCGAGAAGGAGACCCGCGCGCTCTTCATCGCCAGGCCCGCGAGCTCCCGGCCCACCTCGGCGGCGAACCCGTCGGCGGCGGCGCGGCGGCCGGCCGACACCCGGGCGGCGAGGTCGTCGACCTCGGCGCGGGCGGTGTCGCGGGCGGCCTCCAGCGCCTCGAGGGCCTCGTCGGAGACGTCGAGCGCGTCGAGCTTGGCGCGCGCGTCCTCGGCCCAGCGCAGGACGCCGGCCAACCCCTCGCCCGGGTCGGCGTACTTGCGCACCACCGCGGTGATCGCCGCGCGCCGGTCGAGCACCTCGGCCAGCCGGGCGGGGTCGGCGTCGAGGTCGGCGACGTAGCCGGCCAGCTGCACGCTCACGTCGGACACGACCGCGACGGCGTCGGCGAGGTCGCGGGCGAGCAGGACCAGCGCGGGGTCGTCGGTGCCGGCCAGCGCGCGCTCGGCGGTGGCCAGCGCCGCGGTGGCGTCCTGCGGCAGCCCCTCGGCGCCGAGGTCGCCGGTGACGTCGCCGACCAGCGCCGTGCGCGCCTCGTCGACCGCGGCGCGCAGCGCGTCGGCGTCGCCCAGCCGCTTGGCCTGTGCGTCGAGCGCCTCGTCCTCGCCCGGCTCGGGCGCCAGCGCCTCGATCTCGTCCAGGCCGTGCCGCAGCACCTCGGCGGCCTGGGCCAGCTCACGGGCCTGGCCGCGGCGGCGGTCGAGGTCGGCGGCGAGCTCCCGCCACCGCGCGTGGGCGGCGCGGTAGGTCTCCAGCAGCTGCAGGTGCGCCGGACCGGCGTAGCGGTCGAGGGCGTGCCGCTGCTCGGCCGGGCGGGACAGCCGCAGCTGGTCGCTCTGCCCGTGCACGGCCAGCAGGCCCTCGGCGAGCTCGGAGACGACGCCGACCGGCACGCTGCGCCCGCCCAGGTGCGCCCGCGAGCGGCCCTCGGCGTTGACCGTGCGGGCGAGGATCAGGCTGCCGTCGTCGTCGGGCTCGGCGCCGGCGTCGGCGGCCCGCTCCCACACCGGTGAGTCCGGCGGCAGCTCGAGCCGGCCCTCGATGCCGGCCCGCCCGGTGGCGCGCACCCGGCCGGGGTCGGCGCGGCCGCCGAACAGCAGGGTCAGGCCGGTGACGACCATCGTCTTGCCGGCGCCGGTCTCACCGGTGACCACGGTGAGGCCGCGGCCGAGTTCGAGGGTGACGTCGTCGATGGCGCCCAGGCCGCGGATGCGCAGCTCGGTCAGCCGGCCGAGGCCGTGCGCGGTGCGCGGCGCGGCGTCCTCACGGCGGGCGGGCGGGCGGCCGCCGTCGGTGTCGGCGGGGACGGCGGGGTCGGCGGCGGGCGCGGTGCGCGCGCGGCCGGTGCGCTCACGCGTCGGGGTCCGCGGCGCCACCGCGCACCTCCTCCCGGACGCCCCCGTCGCCGTTGCCCGGGTAGGACACGACGTCGCGGGCGAGGACGTTGCGCGAGGGCCGCAGCTCGTGGCCGGGGTCGTGCCGGCGGACCTCGCGGAAGCCGCGCACCGGCAGCCCGAACTTGGCGACCAGCCGGTCCCCGAACGTCGTCGTGTGCACCCGCGCGATGCGCACCGGCCGGGCCGCGCGCCGCACGTCGACGCGGCCGCCGTCGGGGACGTCGAGCGCACGCCGGCCGTCGGCCGAGACCCGGGCGCGGTTGCCGTCGGGCGGGACCGCGACCGAGAGCACGGCGTCGGGCGAGGTGACCAGCGGCCGGGAGAACAGCGCGTGCGCGTTGCTGGGGACCAGCAGCATCGCCTCGACGTCGGGCCACACCACCGGGCCGCCGGCGGAGAACGCGTAGGCGGTGGAGCCGGTGGGGGTGGCGAACAGGACGCCGTCGCAGCCGAAGCTGGTCAGCGGCCGCCCGTCGATGGAGACCACCACGTCGAGCACCCGCGAGCGCTCGGCCTTCTCCACCGACACCTCGTTGAGCCCCCACGTCCCGGCGACGACGTTGCCGGCGGCGTCGAGCACGTCGACCTCGATGGCCAGCCGCTTCTCGACCGCGTACGCGCACTGCTCGATCGCCGTCAGCGTCTCCTCGACCGCCTCCGGCTCGGTCTCGGCGAGGAAGCCGACGCGGCCGAGGTTGACGCCCATGAGCGCGGCGTGGCTGTAGCGGGCGAGCTCGGCGGCGCGCAGGAAGGTGCCGTCGCCGCCGAAGACCATGACGATCTCGGCGCCGCGGGCGGCCTCGGCGTCGGCGGGGACCACCTCGGCGCCCTCGATGCCGAGCGCCTCGGCCTCGTCGTCGAGCACGCGCACGGTGATGCCGGCGCGTGCCAGCCGCGCGGCGGAGCTGCGGGCCAGCTCGGTGATGTCCTGCCGCCCGGTGTGCACGGCCAGCAGCACGTGCCGCCCGCCTCCCGGGCGCCATCCGCCCTGGCCGGCCTCGCTCATCGGTCCTCCTCGATCCGGGCTGCTCTGCCCGCCTGTGCCCTGTGCCGCGGTGTCCGCCGCCGGTCCCCAGCGTCCCCCCGGACGGGCGTGCCCGCCCGGCCGGTCCCCCGCGTCACCGTGGTCCCTCCGCGACGGCGCGGCGCACGTCCTCCTCGGCCGGCGCGCCGGCGTCGCGGCGCAGCCGCAGGAAGAACTCGACGTTGCCGGCCGGGCCGGGCAGCGGGCTGGCGACCACGCCGGCGGTGCCCCAGCCCAGCGCGGCCGCGGCCTCGGCGACCTCGAGCACGGCCGCCGCGCGCGCCGCCGGGTCCCGGACCACCCCGCCCGAGCCCAGCCGCTCGCGGCCGACCTCGAACTGCGGCTTGACCATGGGCAGCAGGTCGGCGTCGTCGGTCGCGCAGGCGGTGAGCGCGGGCAGCACCAGCCGCAGCGAGATGAACGACAGGTCGGCGACCACCAGGTCGGCCGGGCCGTCGATCTGCTGCGGCGTCAGCGTGCGGACGTTGGTGCGCTCGTGCACCCGCACCCGGTCGTCGGTGCGCAGCGACCAGGCCAGCTCGCCGTAGCCGACGTCGACGGCGACCACCTCGCGGGCGCCCCGGCTCAGCAGCACCTCGGTGAAGCCCCCGGTGGAGGCGCCGGCGTCCAGGGCGCGGCGGCCCTCGACCGGTACGGCGAGGGCGTCCAGGGCGCCGATCAGCTTGTGCGCGCCGCGGGAGACCCAGCGGTGCTCGTCGGGGTCGGTGCGGACGACGACGGGCGTGCCGGCCTCCACGCCGGTGGCCGGCTTGGTGGCGGCGCGCCCGGCGACGGCGACCCGCCCCTCGGTGATCAGCTCGACGGCGTGCTCGCGGGAGCGGGCCAGGCCCCGGCGGACCAGCTCGGCGTCGAGTCGGCTGCGGCGCGGCATCAGAGCTGGTCGATCGTGCCGAGCTCGCGCTCCAGCCGGTCGTGCTCGGCCTCGAAGACGGCGACGTGCTCCCCCGCCGGGCGCTGCGCCAGGTCGGCGAACCGTGTCCCCGGCTGCCCGGGCACGTCGGTGACCCGGTCGGCGTCCGTCGCGTCGACGACCGGCCCCGCGGGGACGGGCCGGGCCGAAACGCCCGCGGGACCGGGCCGCGGCGGGCCGGGGACCGGTCGCGGCCGGGTCGGCTCGGTCATGGTGCTGACCTCTCGGACGGGATGGGGGACGGGGTCGCCGGACGGCGGGCACGGGGCGGCGCGGTGCGGCGCCCCTGGCCCGCGAGGGTACCGGCCGGGGACGACGGCGCGGGCCGCCCGAGGACACCGAGGACACCCCGTCGGCTCCCCCGGCCGCTCGTGCCGGCCCGCTGTCTCACCGCTCCGCCAGCCCCCACGTGGCGAGCGCGCGGCGCGCCTCCCCGTCCGCGGCGAGCACCCGGGCCGGCCCGCCCCCGGGCGTCCCCGTCCAGGCGGCGAGGCACAGGGCGCGGAGCCCGTCCAGGCCGTCGCCGGCGCCCGCGCCCTCCCCGCCGCGCAGCTCCAGCAGGCCGTCGCCGTCCGCGGTGGCCAGCCAGCCCCCGCAGCGCCACCCGCCGTCCTCGGCGGTGACCGGCGGGTGCGGCACCAGCAGCCCGCCGGCGTCGGCGGCCAGCAGGTCGGGACGGTGCAGCGGGCCGGCGGCCAGCAGGGTGGCGGGGACGGTGACCCCGCTGAGGACGAGCAGGCTGGCCGCGCCGGCCCGGTGGCTGCCCTCGACGTCGGTGTCCAGCCGGTCGCCGACCACCAGGGGGCGTTCCGCCCCGGTGCGGCGGACGCACTCGGCGTGCATGGCGGGGTCCGGCTTGCCGGTGACCAGCGGCTCGCGGCCGGTGACGTCGCGGACCACGCCGACCATCGCCCCGTTGCCGGGCAGTGGACCCCGCGGCGAGGGGATGGTCGCGTCGGCGTTGGTGGCCACGTGACGGGCGCCGTTGCGGACGGCGACCACCGCCTCGGCCAGCTGCGCCAAGCCCACCTCGCGGCCGTAGCCCTGCACCACTGCGGCCGGCTCGTCCTCGGCGCGCTCGACGACGGTGAGCCCGGCCGCCCGCAGCGCCGCCGCGACACCGGGACCGCCGACGGGCAGCACCCGCGCGCCCGGCCCGAGCATCCCGGCCACGACCGACGCCGCCGCCTGGGAGCTGGTGATGACCTCGTCCGCGCTCGCCGGCACGCCGAGGTCGGTCAGGTGCCGGGCCACCTCCTCCGGCGGTCGGGCGGCGTTGTTGGTGACGAAGCCCAGCCGCATCCCCCGCCCGCGGGCGGTGGCGAGGGCCTGCGGCACGCCGGGCACCGCGTCCGGCCCGACGTAGACGACGCCGTCGAGGTCCAGCAGCGCGACGTCGTGCCCCTCGGCCGGCGGCCGGGGGCTGCCGGCCGCGAGAGCCGGCCGCGCGGACGGGTCGCTCACGCCGTGCCCCCTCCCGACGCCCGCCGCGCCCGCACCCCGCGCAGCGCGCGGGCGTAGTGCGCCTGGTCCGGGCGCATGGCGACCGCCAGCGCGAGGTGCTCGGCGGCCAGGCCCAGCTCGCCGGCGCGGCTGGCGGCCATGCCCAGGCCGAACTGGGCGTAGTCGTCGGTGGGGTTGACCGCCGCGAGCTCGGCGAAGCTGTCGAGGGCGTCCCGGTAGCGCCCGGCGTCGTACTGCGCGCGGGCCAGCGCCTCGAGGATGCTGCGCGAGCCGGGCTCGGCCTCCGCCGCCCGGGCGAGCAGGGTCGCCGCGGCCGCCGGGTCGCCGCCGCTGAGCAGGTCCAGGCCGCGCCGGTACCACTCGTAGACCCCGCCCCCGGGCACACCCCCGCCCGGGAGGTCGTCCTCCGGTGAGCCTGCTGTCGACACCGCTGTCCTCCCGCTCCTGCCGCTCGCGTGCGCGCCGGCCGGCGCGAGGCCCGGCAGGGACCGGAGACCCGGCTGCCGCGGCGGTGCGTGGCCGACGGCTCCTACGATCCCGTCGTGCACTCGTCGTCGGCGGGCCCCCTGCCCCACGCTGTGGCGGGACTGGACGTCCGTCCGTTCCGGGCCCTGACCTACCGGCGACACGACCCCGGGCACCTGGCCCGAGTGAGCTCGCCAGCCTACGACCTGGTGACGCCGGACGGCCGCGAGCGGCTGGCCGCCGCCGATCCGCACAACATCGTCCGCCTCATCCTGCCCGGCGGCACGTCCGGACCCGGCACGGCCGGGGCCACCGGCCCCTGCGGCGGCAGCACCGGCGAGGGCACCGCGGCCCGCGCGGCCCGCACGCTGCGCGAGTGGGAGGACGCCGGGGTGCTGGTCCGGGACGGCGAGGCGGCCCTGTGGCTGTACGGGATGCAGCCGGTCGAGGGCGCGGCCACGGTCGGCTGGCTGGGAGCGGTCGCGGTCGCCGCCGCGGGTGGCCGCGCCGTGCTGCCGCACGAGGACACCTTCCCGGCCGCCGTCGAGGGCCGCCGGGCGCTGCTCGCGGCCACGGCCACCGACCTCGAGCCGATCGTCCTGGCCCACGACCCGGAGCCGGAGGTCGCCGCGCTGACGCAGGCGGCGCCGGCGGGCCCGCCCACGATGGACGTCACCGATCCCGACGGCGTCCGGCACCGCCTGTGGCGGGTCGCCGACCGGGAGGTGCTGCGCCGCCTGTCGGGGGCCCTCGCCCGCACCGGGGCGGTGATCGCCGACGGCCACCACCGCTTCGCCGCGGCGCGCGCGCTCCACCGGACCCGTCCCGACGGCGACTGCCGGGTGCTCGCGCTGCTGACGCCGATGGGCGCCGGCGGGCTGCGGGTCGAGGCGATCCACCGCGTCGTGCCCGACCTCTCCCTCGACGTGGCCGCGGAGGCCGCCGCCCGCGGCTTCACCGTCACCGAGGTCCCCGCCGGCCCGGACCCCGACGACCTCGAGGTCGCCGTCCGGCAGGCGCACGCCTCGGCCGGGGGTCTGTTCCTGCTCAGCGACGGCCGCCGGCTGCTGCGCCTGTCCGAGCCGTCGGCCGAGGTCCGGGCGACCGTGCCGGCCGAGGCGCCGCCGGCCTGGCGCGGACTCGACGTCGTGCTGGCCACCACCGGGCTGATCGGGCACCTGTGGGGCCGGACCGACGACCCCGGGTCGGTGCTCGTCGCCCACGACGTCCCCGAGGCGCTGGGACTGGCCGACCGGCGCCACGGGGTGGCGCTGCTGCTGCGGCCGCCCTCCCCCACGGACGTCGCCGCGGTGGCGCGGGCGGGCGCCCGGATGCCGCGCAAGTCGACGCTGTTCGTGCCCAAGCCGCGGACCGGGCTGGTCCTGCGCCCCCACGGGGACTGACCGACGGCGCCGGCCCGGCCCGCCGCCGCTCACGCCGTCCGCACCGTCCCCCCGGCACCGCTCCGCGGCACCTTGCGACCGCGCCGGCAGTTGACCTCGCACACCGAGGCCGTGCCGCCCGGCGTGCGCCAGAACCGCCGCTGCAGCGCGCCCTCGACCTCGACGACGTCCCCGGCCTCCCAGGCCGCCACCCGCCGCTGCAGCGCGCGGTCGTAGGTGACGCAGGTCAGCACGTCGACCGACTGCCCGCGGGCCCGGGTCTCGGGCCGGCGCACCACCAGGCGGAAGGTGACCAGGTTGTCCCCGCTGGGGAGGGCCTCGAGCTCCGCGGGGGCCGAGAGCCGCCCGCGGAGCACCACGTCGTTCCGGTCGATGACTGCCACGCTCATGGCGGCAGCCTCACCCGGCCGCGGACGCCCGGGAGGCGCCCCGGGGCGCCTGTGGACCGGCGGCCGCCGTGTGGACGACGGGGACTCGATCGTCGGTGGTCAGTGCCCCGGCTCGTCCTCGGCGGGCGGCTCGACCTCACCGAGCAGCTCGGCCACCTCGCGCTCCACGTCGGCGTCGAAGTCCGGCTCGTCGTCCCCCGCGTCGGCGTCGTCCCCGTCCGCCGCCACGGCGTCGTCGTCCGCGGCCGGATCCACGTCGGGGACCTCCGGCAGTTCCTCCTCGCCGAAGGCGACGTCGTCCTCCTCGGGCGCGGCAGCGGCCACGGCCTCCTGCCAGGCGTCGGCGGCCGGGTCGTCGGTGGCGGTGAGGAGGTCGGCGTAGGCGACCGCCAGCCGACGGGTGGGCTCGTCGTCCCAGTCCACGCCGTCGGGCCGGGGCCGTCCGCCGAGCGCGCCCTCGAGCACCAGCCGGGCCGCCGGCTCCTCACCGAGGTCCTGACGGGCGCCCGCCTCGACGAGGCGCAGCTCCACGATCTCGTCGCGGTCGGGCTGTTCGGCCAGCGCCTCGCGGACCAGCCGCAGCGCCACCTCGGGACGTCCCTGCGCCCGCTCACAGTCGGCCAGCACGGCTCGGTAGCCCTGGTCGCCGCTCATCCGCCGGTAGGCGCGGAGCTCGCGCGAGGCCTCGGCGTAGTCACCGGCGTGGTAGGCGGCGACCCCCACGGCCTCCCGCACGAGGGCGATCCGGGACGCCCGGTCGCGCGCCGCCCGGGCGTGCGCGAGCGCCTGCTCGGGGTCCTCGTCGACCAGCGTGCCGGCGACCACCAGGTGCCGCGCGACGGTCTCGGCGTTGCGGAAGTCGAGCCCCCGGAGGCCCGCGCGGACGGCGGGGTCGAGGTCTCGCGGGTCGGCCCAGTCGGGCAGCGGGGGACCGGCGGGCGCCGGGGGCGTGCGGTCCACCCGGGCCGGCCCACCGGGGCGGCCGCGACGGTCCTCGCTCGGCCGGCGCTCGCGCCAGTTCCCCCCGCCCGAGCGGTCGGGACGTCCCGCACCCGCCGGGCGGCCGGCGGCCTGGTCCCGGCCGGCAGGGCGCTCGCTCCGGTCCGCCGGACGGGCGGAGCGGCGGTCCTCCCAGGACCGGGCGCCGCCCTGGGGGCCGGCTCCGCGGCCGTCCCGGCCACGGTCGCCGCCAGGACGGTCCCCGGACGGGCGGCGGTCCCGCCACGCGCCCTCCGGCCGGTCGTCGCCACCGGTCCGGCGATCACGCCAGGAGCCCTCGGTGCGGTCGGCACCGGGACGCCGGTCCTGCCAGGACCGCTGCGGGCGGTCACCGCCGGGACGGCGGTCCTGCCACGTCCGCTCGGTGCGATCCCCACCCGGACGGCGGTCCTGACCAGCCCGCTCGGGGCGATCCGCACCGGGACGGCGGTCCTGACCGGGCCGCTCGGTGCGGTCGGCACCGGGACGGCGGTCCTGCCAGGAGCGCTCGGCCCGGTCGCCGGCGGGACGACGGTCCCGCCACGAACCCTCCGACCGTCCACCGGCGACCGGACGGCGGTCCTGCCACCCCGCGTCACCGCGGTCGCCACCGGCGCGCCGCTCCTGCTGGCCGCCGGTCCGGCGGCCACTGGCCGACGGTCGACCGCTGCGCTCACCGGAGGCTGCGCCGTCACGGCGGCTCTGGACGCTCTGCCGGCCGGAGCCGGACCCCCGCTGACCGGTCGCACCCCCGCCGGAGGAGCCGCCCGCCCGGTCGTCCCGCCGCGGGCGTGCACCGCCGCGCGGGTCCTGGTCGTCGGGCCGGCCACGTCCGGCGGAGCCTCGTCGAGGAGCAGTCATGTCGTCGTCAGTACCTCGGTCGCAAGGGCGGCACTCGTTCGAGCACCGGAATGGTGTGCCGGACACGCGAAACGGGGGCCGGAGCCAATGGCTCCGACCCCCGTTCCTGAAGAGTTGTCCGGCGGCGTCCTACTCTCCCACCCCGTCTCCGGGGCAGTACCATCGGCGCTGAGAGGCTTAGCTTCCGGGTTCGGAATGGATCCGGGCGTTTCCCTCTCGCCATGGCCGCCGTAA